>JBGPIG010000183.1:0-5747 GCA_041484745.1 Nitrospirota bacterium
AGGCCGGCGCGCGCAAGCTCCGGGTCCGTGAACGTCGACCAGACCACATGACGGTAATCGACTGTTTTTCTGATCGGGAGGAATGCGTTGGTGCATGCGACCACGGCCTGATATTCCGCCATGTGGCTGAACTGGTAGGGACCCACCACGTCTCCACAGGCATATATGGCAGGGACCGTGGTTTGGAGCCGGTTGTTGGTCACGATCCCCTTGTCCGTATGCCTGACGCCCGCAAGCTCAAGCCCGAGTCCCTCGATGTTCGGTTTCCGACCCACGGCGATAAGGACGTTCTCGGCGCTGATATCGCGGACCGCGCCGCCCTGCTCCGTCGTGAGCCGGACGCCCTTGCCCCATGGCGCGAACCGCACGGCCCTGGCCGACGTGAGCATCGTCAGGCCCTCAGCAGTAAGCCGGGTTGCGAGCAGTTCAACCAGCTCACGGTCTTCCCGGAACAGGACCCTGTCAAGCGCCTCCACGACCGTGACCTCAACGCCAAGACGATTGAACGCGGACGCGAGCTCGATCCCGCTCGGCCCGCCGCCAAGAACGATCAGGGACCGGGGAAGGCTTGTGAGCTGGAATAGCGTCTCATTGGTGAGGTAAGGGACTGTGTCCAGTCCCTCGATCGCAGGAGCGGATGACGAGGAGCCGGTTGCGATAAGGTACCGCCGGGCGCTCAAGGTCCTGTTGTTCACGCTGATCCGAAGGCTGTCCAGGAATCGGGGGGTCCCGAAGATGACATCGATACCCTGGGCCGCGAACTTTTCCGGCGGATGACCGCGGTAGACCGTGTCCACCACGGAACGCACATGGTCCATGACGCGGTCGGTGTTCAAGCTCAGCGGCACGTTGGGCTCGAGGCCGAAGGACTGCAGCCGCCGGCATTCGTTGGCCGCCTTCGCGGCGCGTATCAGCGCCTTGCTCGGGATACAACCGGTATTCGTGCATGCACCGCCGAGCCGGTTGTTCTCAATGAGAGCGACCTTTTTCCCGAAGCCGCGCGCCAGCTTGGACGCGACGAACCCGGCCGCCCCGCCGCCGATAACAATCAGGTCGTAATCATAACTACTCATCAATCGTCTCCCGGTGGTTGCCCAGGTATGCCATGGTTTTTGATTGTGCAAACGGTGTGCATCGGTTACGCTCGAACAGGTTGCGCAGGTCCTCTCTCGTGTCCACGTCCCGCCACATCGGCAGCATATGGAGCGAACGCCGCCCGCGGGCGAGACGCTGACGGGTCTCCTGGAACACGCTCTCCGTACTCCACTTCATCTTCCGGAAAACATCCGGAAAAAAAGCGGGCCGGGTGAAGCCGATCAGATAATACCCGCCGTCCCGGGATGGTCCGATGACCGTGTTATGGGAAGCGAGGGCCTCGAAAGCCTCTCCGATCATTGCGCAGGGCACATCCGGGACATCACTGCCCATGAGGACGACGCGCGAGAACCCGAGAGCAAACGACTGCTGAAAGGCCTGTTCCATCCGTTCGCCGACATTGCCGCCGATCTGAGCGAGGTAACGATGTCCGTCACCCAGCCACGTAACGAACCTGCCGAGATAGGCGGGCGGGTCATAGGCAATGATCACGGGGCATCCACACGAGCGGAGCATGTCGAGCGTATCGCTCACGAACTCCCGGTACAGGGAAAGGACGAACTTTTGTCCGAGGGACGCGGCAAGCCGCGACTTTACCATCCCCGGTTCCGGGAACTTCACGAACAGAACAACGCACGACGGGTCTTTCATAGCAAGCCGTTCTTTCCGATACGCAACCCTGACAGGCCGACCGCCTGCTTTACAGCTGAGCCTGTTCACGTAGAGCCCGCGCCCGCGGTGCAGCCAAAGCAGTGGTCGCCCATGACAATGCGCCGGCGCGCGAGCGCGTAATGATCGAAAGTCCTGATATGGTCCGGCCCGGCCGTCACCCCGATACCGAGCGCCTGGTTGAAGTCGCAGTCATAGAGTCTGCCGTCCCAACCTACGCTGATCATTCGCCTGCACATGATGTTGTCGAGTGTCAGGGGATTGAAAGCGTTGACCAGCATGTTCTGGTAACGCTCCAGGTCCCCTCGTTGCACCAGCAGCGTGTGAAATCTGCCGATCGGCATGTTCGTGAAGACATAGAGATGGTTGAAAAAAACATTGAAGCGGTCCCCGAGTTCCCGCCTGAACTCCTTTTCAAGAGCGTCCTGCTCAGGGGCGAGGACCGCGTCCGGGGGGTTGTAGACGAGGTGCAGGGTCTTGCCGCCCGGTCCAACCCCATAACCCAGGGTATTCAGTTTCCGCAGGGATGCAATGCTTTTATTGAATGTGCCTCTCCCCCTCACCCGGTCAACAATGTCTTCCCTATAGGAGGGGAGCGAGGCGACCAATTCCACGCCATGCTCTGCATAAAACCCGGGCAAATCGGCCATAGTATCTTCGAAAAAAACCGTCAGGTTCGTTCTGACCTTCACCTGCTTGCCGAGTTTCCGGGCGCCGGTAATGAGACCGCGCAATGAAGGGTTCAGTTCCGGGGCCCCGCCGGTGATGTCCAAAACAGGGATGGGTGTTTCCGACAGGACCCGCAGCACTTCACCCGCCATTTCCTGGTCCATCATTTCGGACCGGGCGGGACCGGCCGATACATGGCAGTGCGTGCATGCCATGGTGCACTGGTACCCGACATTGACCTGGAGTGAGCCGAGTTCCACCGCAGTCAATAGTTCGCGCTTGATCTCGACGACTTTATCGCGGAACTGCTTCATGACTCGGTAACATCCTTTCCCTGAGATAACGCGCCAACGCCTGGACGCTTATGCGATCCATACAATCCGGCCAGGCGCTCGGGCGAAACGCCGAACGCGTAGAACAGTTGAAGCGTCCAATTCCTGAGGGTTGCGTATATAACCCCCTCGTGGTCCCATCTTCGAGAAGAGGTAATCACTTTCCGCGGGATAATGCGTATCCGGTCCCCCCGTTTCCTGATGCGGCCCATAAGCTCCACATCCTCCATGATGGGGATGTCCCGGAACCCCTTGAGCCTTTGGAAATAGTCCTTCCGGATAAAGATGGCCTGGTCGCCAAAAGGGACCCGTGTCAAGCGGGTCCGAAGGGCAACATAGAGCTCCGTGATCCTGAAGATGCCGCGCCGGGACCGTATACCGAGGTCGAAGGCGCCGGCTACGATGAGATAATCCTCGAAGCATCGCCGGATTGCGGAGAAAGCGCCCGCGGGGAGCTCGGTGTCGGCATGCAGAAAGAGAAGCACGTCCCCGTGCGCCCTTTCAGCGCCGGCGTTCATCTGCCTGGCCCTTCCCCGGCCCGTCGCAACTTTAACCACATCGCCGGGCCGGATGGCCGAGAGCGTATCGCCGCGCTCGCTGCCGTCAACCACGATGATTTCCGGAGGGCGTGAAGAAGGGAGGTCCCGGAGATGTTTGATCAGCGGATTGATGGCAGTTGCCTCGTGCAGGACGGGGATTATTATGGAGATCAGGGGATCGGCTGCGTACATGAGAAAAACCCTTGCGGAGTGGCCTCAGCTTTGAAACGGACGCTCTTTCTATAAACAGTATCACACTCAACAGGAAAGTCAAGGCCGCACTGAAGGAGTCTGTGATCGGGCCCCGATGTTTAAGACGGAGCTCTAAGACCATGGGAGCCCGCGGAATGACTTCTTGACATTACCTTATGAGTGAGTATAATAGTCCGTATAATATTACGTACTATTGGAGGCGATCATGGAAGCGACCTTTAAGCGGGACGAGGTCATCAGCGCAACGTCCGCAGCAAAAAATTTCGGAAAAGTGGTGTCGGACCTAGCAAACCATAAGAAGGATAAGGCGGTTATCATTAAGAACAACGAAATTACCGCCGTAATTCTTCCGGCAGAAGAGTATGAATATATGGCAGAACTCGTACAGTTTGTTGAACATGTAGAGATATTCGATATAATCACAAAGAGAAAGAAGAAAGCGGGGAAACGAATACCCCTAGAAAAACTCCTGAAGGAGGAGCGCATTGAGTTATAAGGTCCTTCTTGTCGAGGATGCTGCTGAGGATTTCAGGCGCCTCGACGGGTCGGTGAAAAAGCTCGTGGCGAAACAGCTAAAAAAACTTGAGACATCGCCACACTTGGGAGAACCACTCGGCAACCTGCGCGGGCTGGATCTGACCGGCTACTACAAAATGTATGCTGCGCATAAATCGATACGGATCGTTTACCATATTATTGAACAAGAAGTTGTGGTCGAAGTCATTGGTATCGGTAAACGAGCGGACTTTGAAGTTTATGTGGAGGCAGCGAAAAGGGTGCTGAAAAAGTAATCTCTCGTTCATCTTACATATAGTTATGATACGTCCCGGTTAGAAAGCTAAAACATATGGCTTTTTGGACTGCCCTGAAACTGGACAAGCCGGTTCATTACGCATTATCACGTTTCAATCGGTATTCAACAGAGTTTACGGTCATTGAAACTCGTTTGTTTGAAGGTGACACAAGCCTTTATCACGCACCTATTTCAACTATGCCTAACAAAATACTCCTCATCACACCGCCCTTTACCCAGCTTAATACCCCGTATCCGGCAACGCCTTATCTAAAGGGTTTTTTGAAATCGCGCGGCTATGAGGTCTTTCAGGCTGACCTCGGCATTGAGCTGATCAACACCATCTTTTCTCGAAAAGGTTTCCAAGAACTGTTCGCCATGGTTAAACACGATGGCAAGCAGATTTCCCTAAATTCTCGTCGGATCGTCAATAATGAACAAAATTATCTGACGACCGTAGACCAGGTAATGAATTATTTGCAGTACCGGGACAATACGCTTGCCCAACTCCTCTGCAATGAAACTTTTTTACCGAGGGCTTCCCGATTTGATCAAATGCCGGATCTGGAATGGTCCTTTGGAAACATCGGGGTGAATGATAAAGCCCGGTTCCTGGCAACACTGTATATTGAGGATGTCGGCGATCTGATAAAAGATGCGGTAACGCCCTCTTTCGGTTTCAGCCGGTATGCTGAAAAGCTCGGAATATCCGCCTATTCTTTTGCTCCGATGGAGCATGCGTTACATCAGCCGGAAAATATCATTGAGGTTTGGCTTCTTGAATTGCTCAAGGAGCATATCGACCAGCATCGTCCCGATGTTGTGGGGATAACCATTCCCTTTCCCGGGAATCTCTATGCGGGATTAAAATGCGGTCACTACATCAAAAAACATTTTCAACACATTAAGATAGTAGCCGGCGGCGGATTCGTTAATACGGAACTTCGTGATTTTTCGGAACCCGCGATCTTCAATTACGTGGACTATATTACCCTGGACGACGGCGAACGTCCTCTTTTAAGCATCCTCCAGTTTCTTCAGGGTGAAAAGAACAGGGAGGGGCTCACAAGAACGTTCGTCCGGATTGACGAGGAAGTACGATATATTAATGATGATAAGGAAACGGATTTTCATCATGCTGAGACCGGCTGTCCGGATTATTCGGACCTCCTGCTGGATAAATACCTTTCTCTCATTGAAATCGCCAATCCCATGCACCGCCTGTGGAGCGATGGATGCTGGAACAAGCTTACCCTTGCTCATGGCTGTTACTGGCATAAATGCTCATTCTGCGATACCGCTCTCGATTATATAAAGCGCTTTGAGAGCGCCCCTATCTCGGTGCTGGTTGATAGGATCGAGCAGGTGATCGCTCAAACAGGACACCGCGGTTTTCATTTTGTTGACGAGGCTGCGCCGCCCGCGGTCCTGAAAGAA
>JBGPIG010000184.1:0-5689 GCA_041484745.1 Nitrospirota bacterium
AGAAAACAAGTTCTCTAACGATCTGTGCGAAATCCGATATAATAATCTTGCTCGTTCTCATTCGGGTCAAGCGGTTGAACCGCTCACCCAGTTTGTCCATGTTTCAACTGGAATTCTGCATCTCCTGTTTATCGGTCGCTGTGCAACCTTGTAGGTGGACTGTGGAGTGACAGCTTCAAAATAGAAGTGACGAATACAGGTTGTAACTCTGTTCATGCACGTGCCACAGGTATGCCAGGCGTGTAGCGTTCATTTCGAAAGCTACACCTATGGTGTGAGAGGAGTCGCGGTCATATTTTAAAAAAGTGATCAATGGTCGTCGGTAATGCCTTGGCAGTCGGCTCATTGCAGCCCTATGCTCCTGTCAACTCCAAAAAAAAATGTTGAAGCGGCATGAGCTGGTCATATTGCCGTCATGCCGCTTTCGCTAGTCCTTATCCGTATCGCATTGGCTATGTCATGCACGAATATCCTATCGTCTCCCACATCACCGGTTAAAGCGGCATCGAATATGGCCTTGATGATCTTATCGGCTTCTTCGTCTTTTACGACCACTTCCAGCCTCGTTTTGCTCAGCACGTGTACCGTATATGATATGCCTCTGACGTGATTTACCCACCCTTTTTGGTCTCCGTGCCCCTCAACTTGAGAGAGCATCACACCAGGATGGCCCACCTTGTCCAACGCGGCGCATACATCTGATGCCTTCTCCGGACATATAATCGCTTCGATTCTTTTCATAACGGTTCTCCTTCCCATGACTGAGTATAACTGCATTGTGATTGATGCGGCATAGATCGATGGATTGACAAAATCCACCGACGTTTTCTAATAATTGTATACAAACAACTCCAACCTACTCTTTGATAAGCAAATGATATGCCACTATTTAGACAGAGCAATTCTTTTTTGCAATAGGTTGAAAGCATGACTATTTAAGTAGCGGTAGGTGAAAAAAGGCGGTACGCAGAATGGTTTGTCAGTGGCTTTTATTTAAACACGCGACTAAAAGAAGCGCAACATAATCATTGTTGATGCTCTCATATTTTTCATCGAAATTTGCAATCTCAATAGACTTCATTTATTTCTAAGGGAATTTCCTTTACACTTTTCCCCAACCCGGATAAGCCGGAAATCGTTTTAGCCACAGAAGTCACAAAGGACACAAAGGGAAGCGAAAACCAAAAATAGATTAATGGACGCTTTCAAGCTTTTCTCTGCGCCTTATGTGCTTTTTGTGGCAAAATATTCTTGCCATTTTGAGTAGAATTTGACTCATAACTGACTGATAATAATGAATGCATTTTAATTAGTTTTCGCCGATGTTAAATATCCGCTTGTTCGCAAAGAGGTTGCTTATACATTCTTACGAGAACAGTGCCGCCTGGTCCCTGCGGAGCTGATCGAAGCGTTCTGCGGGAAAATGGAACATATTCCTGAATACCCGGTTCATGACCGAGACGAGCTGTCGGAACTTGTAGGCATCATGGTGGGATTCTCCCGTTTGCTCTGAGGCGCGCCAGCTCTCAACGTCCGAGATGCGCAGCTCAACACCCAGCGTGTGCTGCTCCGTCTTTTTGCGCACTCCGTCGCGGTCTGCATAGAGCGGTGTGCCGGGGACCAGTATCTCGTTCGTACCGATGGCCCGGTGGACCGGTACGGAGAATCCTATCTTGCACTGAAACTTCCGGTGTCCCTGTGATGTATGGACGTTATTCTCCGCGTTCATGCTTAAAGCCTCGTAGAAGGCAACAGCCGAGGATGCCACTTTCCCCTCGTCGGGCAGCTCGTTTCGTCCCCTGCCTTTGGCCAGGCTGATCATCAGCCTCCACACAGCTTCCTTCATACTCTCCGGGTCTTTGAAAAGCGTCTGGGTGATCGAGTGGGACGCTGTGTTCTCCTGCAAGATCACTCCCCGTTTCTGAAGCGCATGGAAGAGCTTGAGCGTATCATTCATGTCCTTCAGGATGAAGGTAATCGCCAAGATGTCCCGGATATCAAAGGCCTCCCCTTCAACGTCCTTCCCCAGTTTCGTGACCATACTCTCAGGGCTCTTAAGCCGCGCCTTCACCTCTACGATCTCAACGTCCACACCGTCGCCGCTATTGAAGACCAGGCAGTCTTTCTTCCTGTCGAAGCTCAGGGACTCGCTCAGGCGGAGGAAAAACAGCGAGATCTTCACAAAGGCCCTCTGGGCCGGCTCGGTATCGGGGAAATTGGGCGGGTGCTCCCATTTAAACGCATACAGGTCGTTGAGCCCTACCCCCTGGGCCTCAAGAAAGAACCCCAGCTGGGCGTAGTCGTTAATGTCTTGGCTGTCCTCCTCGACCGACTTGATCAGGTGGACCATCTTGAGCAGGCAACAGGCCGCTTGCTGCCAGGCAAACGGAACGGCGAAGGTCCGTTCCTGGTAACCGGAAAAGACCAAGGGATACTTGCGCGATGAGGCCAGCAAGAGGAGATGACGCGGATCGTCGTCCACGATACTCTTGAAGGCATGATCCTTCAGGATCGCCGCCACCTCGGCGATCGCGGTTATACTGGTCCGGTAGAGCGTTTCATTTGGAGAACGCAGCGAAGAGAGTCCGTCGAGCTGATGGGAGACGAAGGGCAAGAGCCCCCTGAAGAAGTAGTCGTAGGCGCGGCGAATGTATTGTGCCGCACGCTCGCGCTCGCTCCTGCGCAGTTCGGCGCTGCCCAGCGTATCGAACCCGCGGTTGGCCATCATTCTGGTTGCCTGCCTGAGGGAGGCGGCATAGTCTGTAGCGGGCTGCAACAGAAAAGGTCTCATCTCGGTCTGATCGAGAATGGAACCGAATATCTCGTGATGAAGTTCCTGATCGGGCTGGATGTCCATGGGCGGTTCTCCAAAAAGTCATCAAGCACTCTTGTGCGCTTTCTCGACTGTTATCAATTATACCGTATAGTGAGGACTGAAAAAGAATATAGAGGAATGATAGCAGAAAAATTTCGGTTGAAGCATATGATTGCGGATACATCCTGTACTCATTGTAGTGGCGGCCGGAAACCGCACGCTCTCCGTTTAAATTGACGACAACCTGCCCATAATCTGTGCACGTGACGCTTTTTTCTTTTCATGCATGTCTGTGCCGTTCTCTAACTCCTCAAATCTTCGCGTGTTTCCCCGGGCATTGATATTGCTATTGTTACGAGTATGGTGGTGTTAGTGCCAAAAAGTTTCATGAAAAAAGAGAGACAAAGCATGAAACCACAGAGGGCGCCGAGGAAGGCCTGGGTAAGACCCAAAAACTTTGAGATTATTTATCAATAAAAAGATGCTCTGTGTTCTCGTGGTTTAAATGACAATACAAAACAAACGGCGCTGGTAATAAAAAGTGCGTAGAGGGGGAGGGAGGACACAGAGGAAGTCACCCCCCCCACATTCAAGACCTTCTCTGTGAGCGCTGTGGTTAATTTTTGACAATATGGTGGTGGTTGCAGGAGGAAACAATGAAAAATATCGGAAGTATCAATAAAAGCTTCATCAATGTGCATCCTTGTTTTTCCGAAGAGGCCCACACCCGTTTCGGCAGGGCCCATTTGCCCGTCGCTCCCGGATGTAACATCCAATGCAGGTATTGCGTGAGGAAATTTGATTGCGCGAATGAATCGCGGCCCGGCATAACGAGCAGGGTCTTGACCCCGGACGAGGCTGTTGACCGCACCAGGGCGCTCATTGAGCGGAGCGACCGCTTGAGCGTGGTTGGGATTGCCGGCCCCGGAGACCCGCTTGTGAACGCGTCTACGTATGTCACCATGAGAAAAATTCACTGGGAGTATCCTGACCTGACCCTTTGCATCTCGACGAACGGCCTTCTCCTCTCAGACCGGCTGGGACAGCTCCTGGCATCAGGTGTGCGGAGCCTGACCGTCACGATCAATGCCGTGACCCCCGAGATTGCGGAGAAGGTCTACTCCTGGGTCATTTACCAGGGACGGCGATATGAGGGGAGGGCGGCGGCGGAGCTGCTGCTCGCGAACCAGTGGCGAGGCCTGGAAAACGCGATCGACGCGGGCCTTATCGTAAAAGTGAATACCGTGTTCATCCCCGGGGTGAACGACCTCGAAATACCGATGATCGCCGAGCGCGCCGGCAAGCTCGGGACCGACATCATGAACATTCTGCCGCTCATTCCCCAGGCGGAGTTTGCGGACCTGACGAGGCCGACGCATGCCGAGATCGACAGGATGCGAGAGAAATGCCGGCCCTTCATCAAGCAGATGACCCACTGCAAGCAGTGCCGGGCCGATGCCTGCGGCATCCTCGGCGAGGACAAGGACATGGAGCTCGAGACGCTCCTGGCCAGGATCGGCGAGGAGTATATCGAAGCGTTGTAGACAGTTAACAGCGGAAGTTTTTTTAAGATAAAAAAGAAGACAATATCGTTGACACGGATTTTCAGCGATTAGGCCTGGAAGAATCCGGATGTTTCCGGGCGCTTAATCCTCCTTATCAGTGTCAAGACGTGCCGTTTATATTTACCGTTTATCCGGACAATGATTATGGACACCCATCTTACCGATACTGAACGTGAGCGCTACCGCAGGCAGTTGATGCTGCACGGCTTTACCGAGGACCATCAGCGATGGCTCAGGAGCTCGACAGCGCTCGTTGCCGGGGTCGGCGGTTTGGGCGGGACCGCGGCGCTCTATCTTGCCGCGGCGGGGATCGGCCGGCTCATCCTGGTGCATGCGGGGAACCTGACCCTGTCGAACATGAACCGCCAGGTCTTGATGAAGCATAAGGGGATCGGCAAGGGCAGGGTGGGGCAGGCAAAGAAGACGATCCAGGAGATGAATCCCGAGGTGGACGTTGAAATCTACGACGAACGGATCACGCCCGTAAATGTTCGGACGCTGCTCCGCACGGTGCAGATAGCGCTGTCCGCGCGTCCCAACTTCTCCGAACGGCGCGCACTGAACAAGGCCTGCGTCGAGAAATGCATCCCCATGGTAGAGGCTGCCATGAACGGGATGGAAGGGTATCTCTTCAACGTCATTCCGCGCGTTGCTTCCTGCGTGCACTGCGTCTATCCCGAGGACGACCCGTCCTGGGAAGAGATGGGATTTCCGGTCATGGGGGCCGTCTCGGGCATGCTGGGCTGTATGATGGCGCTGGAGGCGATCAAGCTGCTCACCGGCTACGGGAAGCCGCTGCTTTCGGAGATGCTGGTGTTCAACACGCTTGACATGGATTTCAGAAAAGTCAAGATACCCCGGAACGAACACTGTGAAGTGTGTTGTGCCGGATAGGAAAGGAGATGAGTACTATGCTGGTATTCAGTGTGCTTATATTTTCCATGGTGACGTTTTTTATATCATTCCTGATCGGGAGGACTGGCGAGTTTGATAAGGGAAAGATCGCGACCTATATCACGCTCGTTGCCTGGAGTTCGCTGATCATCGGTCTGTACATCGGGAGGAGCGGCCAGTAACAATGCCCGCCATAAAATGGCTGAACATATGTTGATCATATGCTTATTAAATCATCGTTCGGACATTACCCGCTCCACGGTCACGATCACGATTGCCGGAGAAAATGCCGTAACAAATCAAGGCAATCATCAGAGTGGGGCACTTTGGTAAAATGTGGCACATGCCTTGCAAAATGGCAAGCAAGGAAGTGATCGCAAGGCAACTTGCGGAAAGCTCCGGAGGCTTTCATAAG
>JBGPIG010000185.1:0-5686 GCA_041484745.1 Nitrospirota bacterium
CCTCGTCTACAAGAAAAAGAAGCAGATCGCAAGGGTAACGGTGGATTACCGCGTCGTCGATACCACGACGGGGATCCAGATGCTTGCCGATTCGGGAGCGGGTATTTACGAGAAGGAGACTGGCGGAGCCCTCGGCCTTGGAGCAAAAGCGGGGTATGACTCGGATCTGAGAGATGGTGCGCTCCGAGATGCGCTAACGAAGGCAATGGTCAACATGATGAAACAGCTCGGCAAGCGTAAATGGAACGGCAGGATTGCTCAGGTGGACGGGAACAGCCTGTATGTCAACGCGGGCCAAAAGTCCGGGCTGAAAGTCGGTGATAAACTAGATGTCTTCAGGCCGGGCAAGGACATTATTGATCCGGTCACCCACGTGAAATTGGGTGCTACTGAAAATATGGTCGGGAAGGCCATCGTTATCAAAAATGACATCGGGGATCAGGCTGATCTGTCAATTGCAAATTCCACGTCCGGAATGGGTTTCAAGTCAGGCGATATCGTGAAACTGAGCGACAAATAAGAAGCTGAAGCGCAGATACTGAAAGGATGAGGCTATGCTGAAACGTTACGCCGGTTTTGATCTTGCTATGATCATCATACTGGTGTGTGCATCATCTCTCGTGATGGCCGCTGAGTCAGGCGGAAACGATGCCGTGGTGGTGGTGATCCAGGGTACCGCGCGGATATACTCCAAAGGTTCGACCACGGGACATCCGCTCAACAAAGGCGATGCGCTCAAAAAAGACGATGAAGTCAAGGTCGCCGATAAGTCACGGCTTGAGATCCGGTTTCCCGATGGGACGGTAATGAGGCTTTCGGAAAAGTCCCGGCTCAAGATGAGCGAACTGTCGTATAACAAACAGACAGACGCTAAAAATGTCAAGGTTGCTCTCTCCGTGGGCAAAGTCTGGGCCAATGTGAAGAAGCTCACTACGCCGGATTCCACGGTAGAGGTCAAAACATCGAATGCCGTCGCCGGTGTGCGGGGTACGGTGTACCGGGTAAATGTAGACGAAGACAAGAGCGCTCTGGTCAAGGTATACGACGGAACAGTGTATGTGGCCAATCCGCCGAGGGACGCAACCGGCAAACCGCCGGTGCAGGTATCCCAACCGACGGAGGTCCCCGGACCACATGCGGTGCCGCCGCCGGTCCATGAGGTATCCATGGTTGAATGGACGGTCATCGTCAAGGCCATGCAGCAGATATCTATCTCTCCCCAGGGCGTTGCCTCGAAGCCGCAGGATTTCGATCCTCGGGCCGATGCGGACGACTGGGTGAAGTGGAACCAGGAGAGGGACAAGGGTGCTCTCTAGTAAGCGCATCACTATCCAAGATTAAGCAAAGGCCGTCCCTGTTACTATGGGCGGCTTTTTTTTCGCTCCTTGATTGGAAACCTGTTGACAGAACGGTCGCTGAATGGTATACCATACTATTGAAAATGGATATCAATATCAAGACATGCATAAAAAAGCGGCCCAACAACTAATCGAATATATGTCGGGGCAGGGACTCCGGTGTACAAACCAGCGGGACAATATATTAAGTGTCTTCGTTGAGGCCGGCAGGCACTTGAGCGCAGAGGAGCTCTATGCCCGGGTGAAGAAGGTGCACCCTGGCATCGGGTATGCTACGGTGTACCGGACCCTGAAACTGCTGGCAGAAGCCGGTCTTGCCCAGGAGCGGCGATTCGCGGACGGTTTCACCCGCTACGAGCACACGAGCCCTGACGCTCACCACGACCATCTGATTTGCACGAAATGCGGTGAGATCATCGAGTTTGAGAATGAACGTATCGAGGCGCTCCAGCGTGATGTTGCCAGGCAGAAACGTTTCAAGGTGCAGAGCCACAGACTGGAGCTTTACGGATTGTGTACTGGCTGCCAGAAGAATAAATAATCGGACTTCAGTGCACAGACGAGGAATTTTGTTTTATTGAAAGTGAGGATGTTTATAGAATGCATGACCATGGTTCAAATGATGGGGAACGTTACCGTGACTCCAATTTAAACAAAGTCCTTTTGATCGGCAATCCGAACGTAGGAAAAAGTGCGCTCTTCGGACTGCTTACGGGTAAATACGTTACGGTGTCAAATTATCCCGGCACAACCGTGGAAGTAACTTATGGAAATGCCGTGTTGAACAAAAACCGATCACTGGTGATCGATACACCCGGCGTGAACAGCTTGGTGCCGATGTCCGAGGATGAGAAGGTGACTCGGGACATGCTTATCTCGGACCGGGCCGGCGTTGTTGTCCAGGTCGCTGATACCAAGAACCTTCGGCGCGGTCTTTTGATAACTCTCCAGCTTGCTGAGATGGGAGTGCCTTTCATTCTGGATCTCAACATGGATGATGAGGCCAAGAGCCGCGGCATAATCATCAATCAGGAAAACCTTTCACTGCTCCTCGGAATAGAAGTGGTCAAGACCGTGGCTATCCGGAAGAGCGGCATAGACAAGCTGTTAAAAGGCATCCAACATCCCCGGGCGTCTACTATCGAAGTACGGTACGATGACGTGATCGAGGGAGGGGTGAGAGACATCGCGGCTCTCCTGCCGGAAGCAAATATCTCGCGGCGCTCGCTCGCGCTCATGATCCTTGCCGGTGACGAGAGCCTCAAGGGATGGCTCCACGCGAACATTCAGGACCATGTGATCACTGAAATAGAGAGAACCCGGCAGGAAGTGCAGTCGAAATTCAACAATTCGCTCGGCTATCTCATTAACCAGAGACGGCTCAAAAAGGCCGATGAAGTACTGGCGCAGGTGCTGAGCACTCACGAAGCAGGGAAAGGGTCCGCCATCGCGTTCCATCTCGGGAAGTGGTCGATGCATCCGGTGTACGGCCTGCCGATCCTTCTCGCAGCGCTCTATGTCGTTTATCAGTTCGTGGGCGTGCTCGGCGCAGGCACGGCGGTCAACTTTCTGGAAAAAACGGTCTTCGGAGAATATCTGAACCCCTGGGCCATCAAGATCGTTCACGTTGTTCTGCCTGTTCCATTTTTACAGGAAATGATTATTGGTGAGTACGGTCTGGTGACCATGGCACTTACCTATGCCATCGCAATCGTGCTACCGATCGTGGGCTTTTTTTTTATAGCCTTTGGCATTTTGGAAGATTCAGGCTATTTACCCCGGCTCGCTGTTATGGTGAACAAAGTCTTTAAAATCATGGGGCTGAACGGCAAGGCTGTTCTCCCCATGATCCTCGGACTTGGGTGCGATACCATGGCAACGCTGACGACACGCATCCTGGAGACGAAAAAAGAAAGAATACTCGTTACCCTCCTTCTGGCGCTCGGGGTTCCTTGTTCGGCACAGCTTGGAGTGATTCTTGGACTCATTGCCGGGCTTTCGGGGTTTGCCACGTTCATCTGGCTCGGCACACTCTTAGGCGTAATACTCCTCGTAGGATATCTTGCGGCACAGATCATCCCCGGGGAACCGTCTGACTTTGTTCTCGAGTTGCCGCCGATCCGTGTGCCGCAGCTCACGAATATCCTCGTTAAAACGCTCGCGAGGGTGCAGTGGTATTTGAAGGAGGCGGTACCGCTCTTCATTCTCGGCACGTTCATCCTCTTTGTCGGTCACAAAGTAGGTGCGCTTGCTTATATCCAAAAAATGACTGATCCCATTGTTGTTAATTTCCTTGGTTTGCCGAGCAGGGCTGCCGAGGCCTTTGTGATCGGTTTTTTACGTCGTGACTATGGCGCTGCCGGCCTCTTCATGCTCGCAAAAGAAGGTCTGCTCGACCCGATCCAGATCGTCGTGAGCCTCACTGTTATGACCCTGTTCGTGCCCTGCATCGCGAACTTTTTCATGATGGTGAAAGAGCGGGGAATGAAGACCGCCTTGTATATGGTTGCTTTCATATTTCCCTTTGCCTTTGGAGTGGGGGGAGCGCTGAATTGGGTGCTCAGGGCATTTAAGGTAGCGCTGTAGCATTAGACTGAGGGACGGATGAGAGCGAAGCGAACGATCATCCATCTTCAATCATTAAATCAGGAGGACCAATGTCAGAGCATAAACGAATCGACACCCTAGAGGGAAAGGCGGGGCATCCCGCCCTGTGCGTGCTGCCGGAAATCGAGAAAGAGGATGAACTCCTTGAGATCATCTGGACTTTGAGAGAGGACGGGAAGCTGACCGTGGATCAGCTTGTGCAAAGCTGCACCATAGAGGAGTGCGAGAATATTCTTAAAGATCTGGCCAAAAACGGCTGGATCGATATCAAGGGCCAGACCATGGAACTTCTTGCCAAGGGAGAGAAGAGAGCACGGGAGCTCGTTCGACGCCATCGGCTCTCACTCCGGCTGTTCTACGACCTTTTTGCTTTGGATGGAGCTGAGGCGGAGGCATGCAAGTTCGAACATATCCTTTCGCCCGAGGTCACGGACAGTGTCTGCACGCTGCTTGGCCATCCGCCGAATTCACCTGACGGTAAACCCATTCCGCGCGGGGAGTGTTGCGCCATGTTCCGGCAAGACATGAAACCGCTCGTAGCGCCGCTTGCGGACCTGGTGCCGGGAGAGCAGGCAAAGATCGTGTTTATCACCCCGGGGTCTCATTCCCGTCTCGATAGACTTTCCGCTATGGGGGTTGTTCCCGGCAGTATCGTCAAACTGCACCAGAAGCGGCCCTCCTACGTTATTCAGCTTGGAGAGACCATGATCGCCGTGGATAAGGACATCACCAAAGAGATTTTTGTAAAGAAAGTGTGATTTTCTCATTGTCTTCATGTATTCCAAATAGATAATGGTTAAGAGCTATGCGTCGAAAAAAGAATAACAGTATGCCATCCGCTGGGAAATTTCATCAGCAGGGTGCCGAGTTACGCCCCGACAAGACGTTGTTAGCTGACAGGGCACAACTCCTCAAGTGCGTACGTCTCTTCAACTCACTTACGGATGCCGAATTACGCGATATCTCGTCGAAAATCATTATCAAGGAGTTCAAGAAAAATCAAACTATTCTCCGCGAACAAGATGCGAACGAGTTCATGTATATCATCATACAGGGGAAGGTCAAAATCTATCAAATTGCGGATAAGGGAAAAGAAATGATTCTCTCCATGCACACCACGGGGGAGTTTTTTGGAGAAATGTCTCTCATTGATGGCCATACAGACCCTGCGACGGTTTCCGCGATAGAACCCTCACGGATCGCCATTATTTCACGGACCGATTTCTATTATCTTCTGCATACTCAGAAAAAGGTCCTCGAGAATCTTCTGGAACTCCTCTGCTCAAGGCTACGTGAATCATGGAAAAAGATCCAGATGCTGAATTTTAATGAAGCAACGCAGAGGATCAAGATGCTCTTGCTTATGCTTGCGGAAAATTACGGGGAAAAAACTGCCGAAGGGACGACCCTCCGGATCAAGCTTATTCATCAAAATATTGCGGATATGACCGGTCTTACCCGTGAAACCGTAACACGCATTCTCGATAAATGGAAAAATGAGGGCGAAATATCCATCACAAAAGATAAATATATCCACCTCAATCAGGAGTTCGAGACAATTCAATTATAGGAGCTCATTTTTCAAGATGCGTTATATAAACAGGTCGTAGTCACTCGGCGATGCCCTGAAAGCAAACCGCCTACTTCTGTCGGGAGGGCGCATCAACTATGAATAGGGCAGCATACCTTGGTCATCGATAAGGAATCATTTATGGCAGAGA
>JBGPIG010000186.1:0-5637 GCA_041484745.1 Nitrospirota bacterium
ATTCAAAGACCGGCACCAGCTCCGCTCGGGCATGAGGACCGCCCTTGGTGCGGTCTACGACCTGGAGCGGCTCATCAGCCGTGTTTCACTCGGCGCGGCAAATGCGCGGGACCTTTTGGCGCTCAAGCAGTCTTTTACCGCATTTTCCCTGATCAAGGGATTTCTTTCCGGATGCAATTCCCGGCTTATCTATGACATGACTGCCGGTTGGGATGATCTTCAGGACGTCTTTCATCTCCTCGACAGTGCCGTCCATGACGATCCACCCTACACGCTGCGCGAAGGCAGACTGATAAAAAAAGGGTACCACGCCGACCTCGATGAACTGCGCGCCATAAGCTCCGAGGGGAAGGGATGGATCGCAGGCATCGAACGGCGCGAGCGCGAGCGTACCGGCATTACCTCGCTCAAAGTCAGCTACAACAGGGTCTTCGGGTACTACATAGAGGTGACGAGGTCGAACCTCACGAATGTTCCGCCGGATTTCGTCCGCAAACAGACGCTTGCGAATGCAGAACGGTTCATTACTTCCGAGCTCAAGGAATACGAGGAAAAGGTGCTCGGCGCCGAAGAAAAGATCCTTGACCTGGAATTCCGGCTCTTCCAGGAGGTGCGGGAGGCGGTTGCGCAATCGACCGTCAGGGTCCAGGACATGGCGGGAAAGCTTGCGGTCCTTGACTGCCTCGCGTCTCTTGCGGAGGCCGCGGCAAAGAACAACTATGCCCGACCCATCATCGAAGACGGAGATACTCTCAAGATCAGGGATGGCAGACATCCCGTCATCGAACAACTTTTCGCGGAAGAGCGGTTCATTCCGAACGATACGCTCCTGGACTGTGAAGAGAACCAGCTCGTGGTCCTCACCGGACCGAATATGGCAGGCAAGTCCACCTACATGCGGCAGGTGGCGATGATCACGCTTATGGCCCAGATGGGAGGCTTTGTTCCCGCGCGTGAGGCGCAGGTCGGTCTCGTGGACAGGATCTTCACGCGCGTGGGGGCCTCGGATTTCATCACCCGCGGCCAGAGCACCTTCATGGTCGAGATGAATGAGACCGCCAACATCTTGAATAATGCGACTGACCGCAGTCTCATCATCCTTGACGAGATCGGCAGGGGCACGAGCACCTTCGACGGGATCAGCATTGCATGGGCCGTGGCCGAGTACATTCATACGAAGCTCGGGGCCAGGACCCTGTTCGCCACGCACTACCACGAGCTTACCGAGCTTGCCCTCACCATGGACCGGGTGAAGAACTATACCGTTGCCATCAAGGAGTGGAACGATCAGATCATCTTTCTCCGGAAGGTGGTTGAGGGAGGCGCGGACAAGTCCTATGGCATCCAGGTGGCGCGACTTGCCGGGCTCCCTCAGGTGGTGATCCAGCGGGCGAAGGAAGTGCTCGCGAACCTGGAGAAGGCAGAGTTCAACGAGCTGGGAGAACCGGTGGCCGCGTTGCATATCGGTCGGGGACGCGGGGAGAACGGAACAATCGCGGGGAGCACGGAAAACGTCGGCAAAACCGCTGAAACAGGGGCAGCCGAGCTTCAGCTCGGGCTTTTCGCGAGCGAGGCGGGGCTCTTATTCAAGGAGCTCCGCGAGATGAACCTTGACCGGATGACCCCGCTCGACGCCATGAATAAACTGCATGAGCTCAAAAAGAAAGTGGACGGGACGTAGTTATGCCGGTGAGGAAGGAAAAAAAGATATACAGGACGTTCATCCTTTCCACCGGCCTGGTGATTGCCTTGACCGTGGCAGGGGTCTTTTACTACATGGCCCTGGAGACCCGGGAATTGATACTTGCACAAAACCTTCTTCAGGCGCGCGTCCTGTACAATAACATTATCTTGACACGGCGATGGAATGCACATTATGGCGGTGTGTTTGTTGAAAAAAAGAACGGCGTTGAATCCAATCCGTATCTCGTAAATCCGGACGTACAAACTGTCGACGGGAGAGTCTTGACCAAAAGAAACCCTTCTCTCATGACGAGGGAGATTGCCGAATACGCCGAACAACTGGGGTTGTTTAAATTCCATTTAACGAGTCTCAAGGTGCTCAATCCTGATAATAAGCCGGACGACTTTGAAAAAAACGCCTTGCGGCAGTTTGAAACGAAGGACGCGCACGAGGTTTTTCAAACGGAAGCGATGAACAAGAAGACCTATTTCAGATACATGGCCCCCCTGTATGTGGAAAGTGAGTGCCTGCAATGCCACGCGAAGCAGGGATATAATCTCGGCGATGTCCGGGGTGGTATCAGCGTAGCGATTGATATCGGGGACCTCCAGAATATGCTTGAGGTCAAGACAAGGTCTATCATCATTTTCGGCATTACGACCGCCGCTCTCCTGCTGGGGCTTATTTTTTATTTTTTGGCGCAGCTGATCAAAAAACTCGCTGAAGCCCGAGAGATGATCGAGGAGATCGCCATCACCGACGAATTGACAGGCCTTTTCAACCGGCGTCATATCATGTCTCGGTTTGAGGAAGAGTTCGAGAAAGTCAAACGCCTGAATAGGAATGTTGGCTGTCTTATGGCTGATATCGATCATTTCAAAGCCATCAATGATACGTTCGGTCACCTGACCGGTGATCAGGTCCTCAAGGTTGTTTCTCATCGAATCCTGAACTCGGTCCGTGCCTATGATGTCCTTGGCCGCTATGGCGGAGAGGAGTTCCTCATTATCCTGCCGGATACCGGGCTTGAAGATGCACGGTCTCTTGCCGAGAGAATTCGCACGCAGGTCAAAGAAAACTTGATCAGTGGCACTCAGGTGACCATTAGCCTGGGGGTAACCTGTTTCCGGGAGGGCGATCGGTCGGTGGATGATATCATCAAGAGAGCGGACGAAAACTTATACTCGGCAAAAAATGCAGGGCGCGACGGCGTAGCATGAGCCGGTTACCGGGGAGTTCCAAGGATCTGCACACACGGGTTGCAGAGAAAATCCCTGTTGACACCTTGCCCCGGTTTCTGGTAGTATCGGGCCTACATTAAAAGTTCGAAAGGAGCGGTCTTAGCAATGCAGGTAATATTAAGGGAAGATATTGATAATTTAGGCAAGATCGGCGATCTTGTCAAGGTTGCAGACGGCTATGCCAGGAACTTCCTGGTCCCCAGGAAAAAGGCCATCGAGGCGACGCCCAATAACCTCCACGCCATGGACCATGCGAAGAAGATGGTTTCGGACCGTATTCGTACGCTGAAAAAGGAAGCGACCGCGGAAGCCGACCGGATCAAAGGCCTCACGGTCACCATCAAGGCCAAAACCGGGGAAGAGGGCAAGCTCTTCGGCTCTGTCACTTCCATGGACATAGTTGATGCCGTGAAGGCCCTGGGTGTGGAGATCGACAGGCGGAAGATCGTGCTTGATGAGCCGATCAAGCGCCTCGGCGATTATACGGTATCGGTGAAACTGCATACCGACGTGTTCGCCGATCTCAAGGTCACGGTGGTTGCTGAAGAGTAACGCCCCAGCTTATCCGGGAACGCTGATTCGTCGATCTGATATCCATTCTCTCAAGGCTGGTGCATGCACCAGCCTTCGTTTTTATTTCGCCCGTACGTCTGAGGTTGAATCATGTCTGTTCAGACTGAAGTTTCCCTTCAAAAACTTCCCCCGCAGAACATAGAGGCCGAGCAAATGGTGCTCGGCGCCATCCTGATCGAGAACGACGCCATCAATAACGTTTTGACAATCCTTTCGCCCGAGGATTTTTACAAAGACATCCACCGAAGGATTTTTGCCGCTATGCTCGATATGTTCGAGCGCAGAGATGCGATCGACCTCGTGACACTGACGGACGTGCTGCGCGGCAAAATGGGGCTTGAATCGGTCGGCGGCGCATCGTATCTCGCGACGCTGGTCAGCCTCGTGCCGACGGCGGCGAATGTAAAATATCATGCGAGGATCGTGCGGGAGAAGTCCATTCTGCGGCAGTTGATCCATTCCTCCACCGATATTATTACGCAATGCTATGACGATTCTCGAACGATCGACAGCATTGACGAACTGCTCAATTCCGCGGAACGGTCGATTTTTGATATTGCCCAGAAAAAAATAGGGGAATCGTTCTCTGCTTTGAAAGCGATTGTCGGCCATAGTTTTGATATGGTTGAAAAGCTCTATGCACGGAAGGAGATGATCACCGGAATCCCGACCGGCTTTGTTGATCTGGACAATATGACGTCCGGGTTGCAGCCGAGCGATCTGATTATCGTGGCCGGCAGGCCGTCCATGGGAAAGACCGCGTTCTGCCTGAACATCGCGGCCTACGCGGCGATGGAAAAAGGCAAGATCGTTGCTGTCTTCAGTCTTGAAATGGCCAAGGAGCAACTCGGGCTTCGTTTGCTGGGGTCCGAGGCGCGGGTGGATGCGCACAAACTCCGGACCGGACATCTGTCGGAGCGGGACTGGACGCCGCTGGCGAATGCGGCAGGCAGGCTGGCTGAAGCGCCGATCTATATCGATGACACCGCCGCGCTCTCGGTGCTCGAGATGCAGGCAAAAGCGAGAAGGCTCAAGACCGAGCATGGCCTTGATCTCATCATCGTGGACTACCTGCAGCTCATGCGCGGCCGCGGGAATGAACAAAGCCGGGAACAGGAAATATCGAATATCTCGCGTTCACTCAAGGTGCTTGCGAAAGACCTGAAAGTTCCTGTTGTCGCGCTTTCGCAGCTCAATCGGGCCGTAGAGACGCGTCCCGGCAAAGAAGAGAGGCCCCTGCTGGCCGATCTCCGAGAGTCCGGCGCCATTGAACAGGATGCGGACGTGATATTATTTATCTATCGGGACGAACTCTACAACAAATGTGAGTGTTCTAACGACGGCGAGTGCCTCTGCGGTCAAAGAGGAAAAGCGGAAGTCATTATTGGGAAGCAGAGGAACGGTCCGATCGGGAGAGTGGATTTAACGTATATCAATAAGTTTACACGATTCGAGAACGCGGAGAAGCGGAGTTTTTAATTCCCGTACTTGTATCGCGACGCGGCAATTTAAAACTTGTCAGGTTTGTGTAACTACGAAGTTGCCTCGCTAAGTTCGTTTTAAAAACTTTTACAGCAACCCGTTAGACTCAGGAGACCTTCACGGGGGAGGTAATCAGTGGCTTCCGAAAAAGCAACCATTGTTGAAAATCTACAGAAGTATCTCGCCAGATCAGATTGGAAGTCCGCCGTAGAGACTATGGAGAAGCTGTTCGCCATCGACCCTGATCCTATCTTACGGGTGAGGATCGGCGATATGCATCAGAAGCTCAACCAGAAGGGCGAGGCGGTGAAGGAGTATATCAAGGCTGCCGACTTGTATGCGGATAAAGGGTTTGTGGTCAAGGCGCTGGCCCAGTTCAAGCTTGCGCTCCGGCTCGATCCATCGAATAAAGATGCCCAGCAGAAGATGGAATCGCTCCACTCCAACAAGACGATCTCTGAATTGAAGCTGGAGCCGATCGAAGAAGATATCCCGCAGCCGACCCGGAGCGTCATCCCCCTGTTCTCGGACTTGACGCAGGAAGAGTTCAACGAGTTCACTAAACGGATGATCATTCATACGATACCGCCGGGCAAAACTATTGTCAAAGAAGGAGATACGGGGCGCTCGGTATTTATCCTTACCCGCGGGTCCGTA
>JBGPIG010000187.1:0-5596 GCA_041484745.1 Nitrospirota bacterium
AAGATTATTATACCAGAAAAAAATTAACCACAGATGAAGAGTGCGCTACGCGAATGCCAAATCAGCTCAGTATATCATTACTGAACCCTTCGCTCGTCATTCTGAAGGGGCAAAGCGATTGAAGAATCGCGCTCAGGATAAACTCCGTGAAGAATTCCGCAGTTCCAGCCGGTTGCGAGACCTTTCGCGTCGCTCAGGGTGACGAAAAGTGAGTTTGTGCAGCGGGTTCCCGCGTGGGTCTCATTATATTACCTCCGATTACCGGATGCAAGATAATTTCGGACTACTCTTTGGGGTGAAAGCCGGTTGGATTTCAGGTGAGAGGATGGTCGGAACGCAGGTGCTTAGGCTATAGGCTGACGACACCGCCTTCAACTCTCTACCTATTCACCTGAATAGTTACCTAAACTTTTACATTCCCCTTGACGAGCCGTTCCTTTAAGATCTCAGCTTCGTGGGCCTGGAGCAAGTTCATGGACTTCAGCTTTTCTATCCGCTCCAGCCAATTCGCGGTCACCTCAGGATTGTTGCTCCCAGCGATATTTTTCAAGAGCTCCAGGTCGCGATAGGTGTCACGCAGTTGTTTCTTCAGTTCCCGGTTGTCCTCGATGAGCAGCGCTCGAACATAGGCCCGCTCCGCGAGGATGATGATCTCGAGCGCCCTGAACGGTTTTGTCAGGTAGTCATAGGCGCCTTCTTTGATGGCCTGGAGGGTGGTGTCGAGGGTTCCGTAGGCGGTGAGTATGACAACAGCGATATCGGGAATGCTCCGGACGGCGGATTTGAGCACTTCTATGCCGTCGGCCCCCGGCATCATGAGGTCGGTGATGACCAGATGGATGTCCTCTAGCCGGAGCCGGTTGATCGCCTCGAGTCCATCGCTTACGGCTATGACCGAGAAGCCTTCCCGGGAGAGAATGGTGCTGATGACGTCCCGTGCGATGTCATCATCATCCGCAATCAATATTCTGAAGTCTTTTTTTTCCACAGTTCTCCACGTCCGCTATCCGTCGCTTATTTTGTGGTCGGTTTCTGCTCCCGTACCTCCGGCTTTGCCTGGTCAAGAATCTGCCGCTTTATTGCCTCATCCGAGATATGGACGGTATCCCGCGGACCACCCAGGTTCCTTTCGAGGATTGTGGCCGGTTTGACCTTGGAGATTCTGTTATAAACGCTCATTACCTCGTTTATTTGGGAAGGAAATACCGTCATATTTATCCTCCGTTGACCCGGCAGTGTAAAATGGTCATACTTCTGTATCATTTATCGGCATAATATGCAAGAACTTTAATAAAAAAGGTAAATAACGGGGGCAGGGCGGGGTGGTTTTGGGCAGAGACTGAAAAAGATGGGCGGGTGCAATAAGCAGAATGTAACCGCTTAGGCCCAGTAGCCCTCAAAAGAACGCGGCCACTTAGGGAAACACGCAAAAATCCTCATTATTTCAGGATGCATTTTTCCACGTCTTCACGCCTCTGCGGTAGATAATTTTTTTCGAAATAAATTAAAGTTAATTTAAAGCCTACCGATAAGACTGACAAGAAGGCAGACGGCAAACTGGTCAGGAAGGGAGGAGCGAGGCAGTAAAAGCGACCAACCTGAAACCTTCGATCAACGGCAAGAATGCCGCAATTATTAACCCTTAGAAAAAGGAGAATTACCATGGCCGTCAATGACATTTCGTTAACCTCAGGAATGAGGGCAAACCTCACCAGTCTTCAGTCTACCCTTGATCTTATAAACAGGACCCAGGGACGTCTCTCCTCGGGTAAAAAAGTAAACAGTGCACTCGACAATCCGACCTCATTCTTCGCCTCGCAATCACTGACCACGCGTGCGGGCGATCTCTCCAGCCTCAAGGATTCGATGGGGCAGGCTGTCCAGATAGTGCAGGCCGCGAATACCGGTATCACCGGCGTCTCAACACTGATTGAAGCCGCGAAAGGTATCGCAAACTCCGCCCTCGCCAGCACCAGTACGACTACGGTTGCTACCTACGCGACGCAGTATGATGCGATTTTGACCCAGATCAACACGCTGGCCGCGGATTCCGGTTACGGCGGAACCAATCTGTTGGCACTAGCCAACAATCTGACTGTCAAGTTCGACAATACTTCCGGATCATCTGTAACAATCAATAGTACTTCAATCAGTACGACTGGATTGGCTCTCACCACGGCAAGCGTCGCAGCCGGCGGCGCGACCGCTTGGGCGGCAGCGGGTGGCACCCTTACCAGCGCGAATATCACGAGTTCACTTACGGCTCTCGCGGCCGCACAGACGACACTCCAAGGTACGGCATCGAGTCTTTCTGCCAATCTCGCAGTTGTCAGCGCACGACAGGACTTCACAAACAGCATGATTAACACCCTCTCCTCGGGCTCCGACGCTCTGACACTGGCTGATATGAACCAGGAGGGCGCTAACATGCTGATGCTGCAGACCAGGCAGTCTCTGGGCACCACAGCACTGAGCCTCTCCTCGCAGGCAGCTCAGTCGGTTCTGAGGTTGTTCGCTTAGTACTTCTTTTTTTCGCTAAAGACGGGGAGGAAGAATTCCTCCCCGTCTCATCTAAGAGGAACAAACCGTGAACATCAGCGGCATACAATCAATTCAGATTCAGCAGGGCAGTCCAAGCCCACGGAACAACAATGTCCCCTCAGCGTTCGCAACTCTCGCAACCTCAGTGTCATCAAATTCGGCGCGTGTGGTCGAAGGGCAGTTGCAGGGAGTGCTCAACAATATCGATTCAATGAAACAACAGTTGGACGCGATAGCAGTTTATTTCCCTCCTTTTTTCCCGATAGGCCAGCCGGTCAGGGCCGACTGGATAAATAAGATCAATAACGCTCAAGACGAAGCCGCAAAGGTGGCCTCCAAAACCGGCGACAAGAGGGCAAGCTTTACACCCCAGAAGCTAAAAGATAATGCCACCGACGCGGAGATTGTAGGCGCGATCCAGAACCTTGCGCATTTCAGGCAAGCGGCTGCGCAGATCATCCCCGCGGCAACGGACACTAAAAAGCCGGGAGCGTTTGTAAGCATCGAGGTTTAATAACTTAAACGAATGATCCGCGGGAAAGCCATGGCCTTAAAGATAGCTTTAAAACCTCATGAAAAACTGATCATCGGTGGGGCGGTGATCGCGAACGGCGGCGCGAGGAGCGAGTTTCTCGTCGAGAATGATGTCCCTCTCCTGCGGGGAAAGGACATCATGAGCCCGAAAGAGGCTGACTCCCCGTGCAAGCGGATCTATCTGGCTATTCAACTGATGTACGTTGATGAACAGAATTTGACCGATCATCACAAGCTCTATTGGAATCTGGTGAAGGATGTGGTGGAAGCCGCACCCAGCAGGAAAAAACAGCTGACCGAGATCAGTGAACACATCATCGCGAGGCGCTACTACCAGGCCCTGAAAGTTACTAAGAAATTGATCGAATACGAACAGGAGGTCGTGAGCAATGTTGTCAAATCAACTCGAGGCGTATAGGACTGTACAGAAAACCACGTTGTCCGGGAGGGAACTGGAGGCATCGGTCTTGACAAAAGCGGCGCTCAGCCTCCAGCAGTGCCAGAACAATTGGGACACCCCGGATCGTGATATCCTGCTTGAGAAAGCCGTGAAATACAATCAAACCGTCTGGACCTTTTTCCAGTCCGAGCTCAGTAAGCCGGACAATCCGCTGCCAAAGAAACTGCGCGAGAACATCATCTCTCTCGGCTTGTTCGTCGACAAGCAGATAATCCAAATCTTGGCTTTTCCTTCACCTGACAAGCTTTCGATAATCGTGAATATCAATCTGAACCTGGCTGCCGGCCTCAGGGGTTCTCCCGGTTAGCGGGGTGGTCCCGCAATTTTTCGTCGCATTCCCTGCTGAGGGCCGTCAGCTGGTCATGCTCGATCTTCTTAGCCGCCAGCCCATCGAGCACGGCCTTGGCCTGTGTTATTCTTCCGGCGGCCATCAATTTACTGATAAACGGCGCCATAGCCTCAGCAAAAACTGAAGAGCCGGTGAGGCGTTGCGACTCGATTATTGCGGCGCTCTTGTCTATTCTACCCGAGCAAAGATAAGCCGTCAGCAGCAGGATGGTCGCAAAGGGATATTCAGGGTCCCTCTTGATCAATTCTTCCAGCACCTGAACCGCCCGTTCAATATCACCCGCAAACATCTCGCATAATGCATAGCTGCATATGGCCTCGCGGATATCAGGTCCCAGGGTTACCGCCTTTTTTGCTGCAGCCAGGGCGTCGCCGAACTTGTCAATTTGCATGTAAACGTTGACCAGGTTTATGTAAGCGTACACCATGTCCGGCTGGATTTTCAAAACACGGTTCCAGAGATCGACTGCTTCCTCGCATCTGTTCAGCAAACCGGCCTGGTTCGCAAGCTCACGAAGAGCGTCCACGTTGTCGCCGGTCTTCTCCAGTTTCTTTCTGCCGAGTTCATAGTACTCCAGGCCTTTCGACAGGTCCTTGCCCTGGTCGAGCTTGCCGTAATGGTGTATGGGGATGGCACAGTTCTTAATGACGATATTGCTTCGGTGGAGTGTCGGCTCCACGAGCTCATGGACCGGATTGATGAACTTGATCCTAACATCGCGGGGGAAGAGCCGTACCTTGTCGCTGTGGACCCAGCCGGTGCCCGCTTCCTCTTCCGGGTATTTACCGTCATTGGCTTTCCACCCCGCTATGATAACGGAGAAGGTATAATTTCTCGTAACAAAATCATACGCTACAGGCCGTGAGCTGCGCTTGGCGATGAGTTTTCTCAATTCATCATGGTCCTGTCTTGCAATGGACTCGTCGGCATCAAGGACCATAATCCAGTCCCCTGTTGCGTGCTCGATAGAAAAGTTGCGGGAGACCGAAAAATCGCTTGTCCACGGGAGATCAAGCACTATCGCGCCGAAGGCCGCCGCGATATCCTTTGTCCTATCGCTCGACCCCGTATCGACCACGATTATTTCATCAACCACGGATTTTATGCTCTGAAGGCATCGGGCGAGGTGCTTCTGCTCGTTTTTTACGATCATGCAGAGCGAGAGTGTATTCCTGGGAGGAGAGCGTTTCACAATTTGCAAGGGCCCGATATTCCGTCTCACGGCAAGGGCTGCATCCAGGATCCCGTCGTCGATACCGAAGACAATCATCGCCTGTTCGATATTATCCATGGCGAGTCGGTGCTTTCCCTGCTTGAGCAGGACATCGATCAGCAAAAACGCGATTCGGCGGTTCACCGGATTAAGCGCTTTGGCCTCCGTAAAGACCTGTTCAGCCCGGGAGAATTCTTCCCGTTCCGTGACTGCCGAGAAATACATGGTTACGATATCGTATGGGAAGGGAGAAAGAATAAAACCCCGCTCGAGGAGATCGATTGCCTCGTCCCGCTGTCCGGAAGACCATCGCAATACGCCGAGATTGGTGTAGGGTTCGCCAAAACCGGGATCCGCGTCGATGGCCTTTTGGAAATAGTCTCCGGCTGCAGGGCGGTCGTCCTGTTTAAAGGCGACAAGGCCTTTCAAGTTAAGGGCCATGGCTGTCCACTGGCCCGAGGCAAGTGTGCGGTCCGCGTCGGCGAGCGCTTCATCGAGG
>JBGPIG010000188.1:0-5579 GCA_041484745.1 Nitrospirota bacterium
ACGGGCTGCCCGACAAAAAAGACGTTCATCTGCGGAACGGCCCGGTAGATGAAACCGAGGAGGATGTTCGTGATCAGCATGATGATGGCTATCGGGGCGCTGAGCTTCAGCGTGATGACGAACATCTTGGTCGCAAAGGAAACACCGGCCGTGAGCAGTCCCCCAACGTTCACCGTCCCCACGGGGAGCCACTCGTAGCTCTTGACGAAAACGGCGATGAGGTCATGGTGGGCGTCCGTGGCGAAGAAGATGAGTGTCGCGATGATGCTGTAGAGCTGAGAAATATCGGTGGACGGCCCGATCTCGGGATTGAGGACCGTGGCCATCGACATTCCCGTGGCGGCGCTGATCATATGCCCCGCCATTTCCAGGGCGAAGAAAATGAACCGGGCGGCAAGGCCCAAGATCATACCGAACATGACCTCTCGCACCACGATGGCGGTGATCGAGGATTGCGCAAGGTGAAACTCAACCACCGGCGCGAGGACGAGCGATATGGCCACGGCGATGCCGATCCTGAACTGCGCCGGGAAAAGGGTGCTGCTGAAAAAGGGCAGCATCATGAGCACGATCCCCGCGCGCAGGAGGATGAACAGAAAGTTTGGGACAAGTTTTACGATAGAGTCAATAGGCATTATTCTTACACCCGGTCGTTGCATTCTGTACCTTGAACTCTGACTTTGTACTCTGTACCGTTTTATCGTATATACACGGGGATCTTCGTGATGAGATCAGTGGTATAGGTTATCAGTATCCTTGACATCCAGGGTAAGAGGAGGAACACCGTGACGAAGACGGCGATGATCTTTGGTACGAAGGTCAGGGTGAACTCCTGGATCTGCGTCACGGCCTGGACCAGGCTGATGAGCAGTCCGACAAAAAGGCTCACGAGCAGTACCGGGGCCGACACGAGCAGAACGGTCTTAAAAACATCGCCCGAAAGCTCTTTGATCAGGTCAACGGTCATTGAAAGCTCCTCACCAGCGTGCCTATCACGAGGTTCCACCCGTCCACGAGCACAAAGAGCAGGAGCTTGAACGGAAGCGACACGAGCGTCGGCGGCAGCATCATCATGCCCATGGAGAGCAGGATGCTCGAGACCACCATGTCGATGATCAAGAAGGGCAGGTAGATGAGGAACCCGATTTCAAAGGAGGTCTTGAGCTCGCTGATCGCGAAGGCCGGCACCACGACCCGCAGGGGGAGTTCGGCGGGAGTCGACGGCAGGGGGGTCTTCGATATGTTCAGGAACAGGGCGATGTCCTTCTGGCGCGTCTGTCTCAGCATGAACTCCTTGAGCGGCGGTTCGGCCACGCTGAACGCCTGCTTTATAGTGATCTTCTTATCCATGTACGGATTGATGGCGTCCTTGGTGACCACATCGATGGTCGGCGACATGATGAAGAACGTCAGAAATATCGCCAGCCCGATGAGCACCGCGTTCGGCGGGACCTGCGGCGCCCCGATGGCCTGGCGCAGGAACGACAGGACCACCACGATCCTGGTGAACGATGTGAACATGACCAGCATCGCCGGCAGGAACGAGAGGAAGCTGATGATCAGAAAGACTTCTATGACGGGATCATTTAATTGCATACACCGTGTCCTTCAGCGCCCTGAGTTTCTTAAGCTTGTCCGAGATGTCGGCGAAGGTCGATGTTTCCGTTTTTTCCGGCAGCGGTTCGCGTTCAACTTCTTCCAGGTTGTCCTCGAATGTTTTGAGCAGCTTGATGTCGGTTGCCGTGACGCCCACGAGGAGGATCTCCTGTCCGACCTTCACCATGGCGATTCCTTTTTTAGGGCCCAGGGACTGGAACCCCATGATCTTCATCAGGCCGTCCTTGCCCTGCCGTTTCTTCATGAACGTGCCGAGCAGGTAAATTATTCCGATGACGAGGGTGAGTGCCATCACTGTTTGGATATAGAGGTTTGTCATTTGAGTTGTGCGATCCTTTCCGTCGGGCTGATGATGTCGGTGAGCCGTACGCCGAACTTTTCGTTGACGACCACGACTTCCCCCCGTGCCACGAGCTTGTTATTCACGAGGATCTCCATAGGCTCGCCGGCCATCTTCTGCAGCTCGATCACCGAACCCTGGCCAAGCTGCAACAGGTCCTTGATGAGCATGCGGGTCCTGCCGAGCTCCACCGAGACCTCCAGGGGAATGTCGAGGAGAAAATCCATATCGCGATGCGCTCCTGTTGCGCCCGCGGCCGGCTTGAGCTCTTCAAAGCGAGCTTCCTGAGGAGCAGGATTTTGATCCTGGGGCTTGCCCTGTACTTGTGTAGGTTCCATGTTTTCTCCTTAGTTGTTCAGATGTCGGAGTACCGATGCCTGAACGAAGACTGAAGCAACGTCACGAGTCTGCGCTCTCTCGTCCATCATCCGTTTCCTGACGTAAGCACCTTGGTGATCCGGATCGCCTGGCTCCCCCTGCTGTAGCCGGGACGTCCCTTGAATTTCGGCACCTCTTCCACGTTGACCGTAAGGTCATCGGTTGTGGATTTGTTGAGCGTCAGCACATCGCCTTTTTGCAGACTCATCAGGTCGCTGAACGTCAGGAAGGTGGTGCCGACCTCGGCGGAAACGTCGACGGTGGAAGACATGAGGATGTCCTTCAGCCTGCCTATCCAGCGCTGGTCGATGTCGAACTTGTCGCCCTGGATGCCCGAGTAGATCTTCTCCTTCACCGGTTCTATCATGGAATAGGGGATGCAGAAGAAGAGCTTGCCGGTGAAGTCCTCCACCTCGACATGGATCTCGATCTTGATGACGATCTCGCTCGGCGTCACGATGGTCACGAACTGAGGGTTCATCTCCGACCCCACGTGTTCCGGCTGGAGCTGCGCGATCGAACCCCATGCCGTGGCCAGATCCTGGAGGGCCATGGAGACCACCTTCTTGATGACGCTTTGCTCGATGGACGTGAATGCCCTGCCCTCCGATTTGACGTTCCGCACGCTGGTGCCGCCGAAAAAGAATTCCACAAAGGCAAAGACGAGCGGCGCCTCAAGGACCAGGAGGGAATACCCTTTGAGCGGCTCCATCTTGAAGATGTTGATGCTTGACGGGAACGGGATGGTCTTCATGAATTCGCCGAACTTCACGACCCCGACGTTATGAATGCTGATATCGACGAATTTCATGACGAGCGTGGACACGGAGTTTCTGAAGAACCGGGAGAACCGTTCGTTCGCCATCTCCAGACCCGGCATGCGGCCGCGGACGATCCGCTCCTGGCTTGAAAGATCATAGGGCCTGATGCCGGACATGATCTTTTGCTTTGCCTCTTCAGTGCCGATATCGCCGGACTGCACGCCCCGGAGCAATGCATCAACTTCGTCTTGTGAAAGGATGTCGGTCATTGCATTACAAATTCCGTAAAGTAAAGATTTTTGAACACTTCTTTTCCTACTGCCTGGTTCGCTCTGAGCAGGAGTTCGTCTTTGAGCAGCAGCTTCCCTTCGGCGCTTGATACGGACTCCACGGATTTGCTGCTCATGAGGGTTATTATCGCGTCGCGGAGTTGCGGCGTCTTCTCAGTCACCAGCTGCTGGCTGGCGACGTCCGTCAGTTCGAGCTGTATGGTCACTTTGAGAAACCTGCCCTGCTCGGCCAGATTCAGGACAAAGGCATCAAGAGCGACCAACGCGGTCTTGACTTCCTTCTTCTCCTCTTTCTTTGTTTCGTGGGCCCCGCCCCCTTTGCCTCCGACCAGCAGAACATAGGCGGCGACCCCCCCTGCCAGTGCTAATACGATGATTCCTATGATCAAAAAGAGACTTTTGTTGCTTTTCTTTGATCGAGTCTCTTTTTCTTCGTTACCTTCTTCAGGTTGCGCCTCGCTTTTTTCTTCGGCCATAGCAAACCCTCCTTGTATTGCACATGTTATATACAAATACCATGCCCAGCTTAACTAATTGTAAATATAGCATAAATGTTTTCATGAGCTGTCAAATGAATGACTACTGCGTATATACTTTAGGAAATCCTGACAGATGTTTCATGATTCTATCATTGCCTTGCCTTTTTTCCATGCCTCCTGTCAAACAGTTGACAGGCAAATATTTATCTGCTATGGTAATACATGCCAATCATGCAAAGAGTACTTGTGATAGAAAACGATGAGACCGTACTCGATGTACTCCGTTCTTTTCTCGTGGGAAAAGGCTTCGGGGTATCGCTTGCACAGAGTGGCGAAGCAGGCCTCTCTCTGCTGAGGGAGGAGAAGTTTGATCTCATACTCACCGACCAGGTGATGCCCGGGATAAGCGGTCTGGATGTACTCAAGGAGGTCGGCTCATCCAAGCTCGACATCCCGGTTGTTGTCATGACGGGTTTTGGATCGGTCCAGAACGCGGTCGAGGCGATGCGGGCCGGCGCATTCGATTACATTGCCAAGCCCTTTGACCTCGATGAGCTCATGAGCGTGCTCGATAGGGCGCTTTCCGTCCCGAAACTACAACAAGAGAATGCGGTTCCCTCGATGCAGCTCAAGAAGCAGCACAACTTCAAAGGGATCATCGGAGAGTGTCTCCGCATGCAGGTGGTCTATGGCCTGATCGAAAAGATCGCGAACACGGACAGCACCGTGCTTATCACAGGCAAGAGCGGGACAGGCAAAGAGCTCATCGCAAAGACCATCCACTTCAACAACAGCATGCGGGCAGGCGGACCTTTTGTTCCCCTGAACTGTGGGGCCATTCCCAAAGACCTTCTCGAATCCGAGCTCTTTGGCCACGAGAAGGGGTCTTTCACCGGTGCGATCAACACCAGGGTGGGCCGTTTCGAGCTTGCCCAGGGGGGCACGCTCTTCCTCGATGAGGTCGGGGAACTTGACCCGTCTCTTCAAGTCAAGCTGCTCCGGGTGCTGCAGGAACGTGAGTTCGAGCGGGTCGGCGGCATGAAGACCATCAAGGTAGATGTGCGGATCCTTGCCGCCACGAACAAGGACCTTGAGCAGGCGACCAAGGAGGGGAAGTTCCGTGAGGACCTCTTCTACCGTCTGAACGTGATACCGCTTCATCTGCCGCCGCTCCGGGACCGGGTTGAGGACATCATGCCGTTAACATCCCACTTTATTCAGGAGTTTTCCCGGAAGAGAAAGCGCGACCCCTTCACATTCTCACCCGAGGCCTTGGAGTGTATGCTGAACTATCCCTGGCCCGGCAATGTGCGGGAGCTCGAGAATCTGATCGAGCGCCTTTCCATACTCGTAAGCGGCAAGGTCGTGAATGTGTTCGATCTTCCTGAAAAATTTCATCAAATGGCGTCTACTGACAGTGAGCGCACAACGGACACTCCTATCACGACTCAACGCCAGGTTCCGAGCGCCGCGCCCGCGGCACCAAGGCACGCCGGTATAGAGTTCGGCGACAGCGGGATCAACCTCAACGAGATGGTGAGCACCATGGAACGGAACCTGATCATGCAGGCCCTTGAACGTGCCGGAGGGGTGAGAAGCAAGGCAGCCCAGCTCCTTGGTCTCAACCGTACAACTTTGCTCGAAAAGATTAAAAAAATGGGTATTGAGATAAAGAAACGGTAAATCCGAACCAGGATTGTTGATAAACTCCGAC
>JBGPIG010000189.1:0-5557 GCA_041484745.1 Nitrospirota bacterium
CGAGGCCGTGTTCATCTTCGCTTGGGCCGTGTCCATCCGGGAGAACGGATGGTTGGGCTATGGAGAGATGCTGGTCTTCATCGGCATTCTGACCGCCACGCTCGTGTACCTCTGGCGGATCGGCGCGCTGGAGTGGGGGTCGTTTGTAAAACAAGTTCGGAGTTCAGAGTTCGGAGTTCGGAAACCATGATCGTCTGTTCCGGGTCTTCCACTCCCTACTCCGAACTCCATACTCCGAACTATAATCTATGAACTATTCTCTTAAGAGACCCACCCATGATTCCGTCGACGATGCTCTGCGACAAAGCCTTATCCTGACGACCATGCAGGACATGCTCGCCTGGGGCAGGAAGAACTCCATCTGGCCTTTCAACTTCGGCCTCTCGTGCTGTTACGTTGAAATGGCCACGAGCCTCACGAGTAAATACGACCTCGCGCGTTTCGGCGCCGAAGTGCTCCGCGGCACGCCCCGCGAGGCGGACATGATGATCGTCGCCGGCACGGTTTTTATCAAAGTGGCGCCGATCATCAAGCGGCTTTACGAACAGATGATGGCGCCGCGATGGGTGATCTCCATGGGGTCCTGCGCCAACTCCGGCGGCATGTACGATATCTATAGCGTAGTTCAGGGAGTGGATAAATTTCTGCCGGTTGACGTTTACGTGCCCGGCTGTCCTCCCCGGCCGGACGCATTTATGGAAGGGCTCCTGATGCTGCGTGAACAGGTCGGCAAAGAACGCAGGCCGCTGAGCTGGGTCGCCGGCCGGCAAGGCATCGTGCGTCCGGAGATGCCGTGCATGCGGGACCTGAAACGAGAAGAGCGGCAAAAGGCGACGAATTTAAGATCACCGGATGATGTTTGATAAATAGTACAACGTACTGAGTACAAGGCACAGAGTAACAACCAGCTCAATGAATTGAATTCTAACTTTTTCACGTTGTACTCTGTACTCCGTACTCTGTACTTTTTTACGGATACCCTGTACCATCCTACCAACTATGACCCCAAATCACCCCATCATCGAAGATCTCAAAACAGTCTTCGGCGGATCAGTCCTCGCCGTGCAGCCGACGCGCGATGAAATTCCTACCCTCTGGGTGGCCGGCGACAAGGTCAACAACATCCTCCGTCATCTTAAGACAGGTGTCGATCGTCCCTATGCCATGCTCTACGACCTCACAGCCATTGACGAGCGCGTACGCGATCATCGTCAGGACCAGCCCGAGAGCGATTTTACCGTCGTCTACCATCTCCTTTCGTATGATCGAAATGAGGACATCCGGATCAAGGTCCCGCTCGCGCATGAAGCTCCCGCCCTTTCCACGATCACAAACCTCTGGCAGTCAGCCAACTGGTACGAGCGCGAGGTATGGGACCTCTTCGGTATCAAGTTCGATGGTCACCCGCATCTCACCCGACTATTAATGCCGTTGACCTGGAACGGCCATCCCCTTCGTAAGGACCATCCCGCGCGTGCCACTGAGATGGGCCGGTTTCACTTATCTGATGAAAAGGAAGAGACAGAGCAGTCGGCCCTCAAGTTCAAGCCTGAAGAGTGGGGCATGAAGCGAGAAACCGGAGACACGGACTTCATGTTCCTGAATCTTGGCCCCCAGCATCCCGGCACCCACGGGCTCATCCGCTTCGTCCTCCAGCTCGATGGCGAAGAGATCAAGGACTGCGTTCTCGACATCGGCTACCACCACCGCGGCGCCGAGAAGATGGCGGAGCGCCAGACCTGGCATACCTATATTCCCTACACCGACCGTATCGACTACCTGGGCGGCGTTATGAACAACATGGCCTATTGTCTGGCCGTGGAAAAGCTCGCGGGCATCGAGGTGCCTGACCGGGTAAAGACCATCCGCGTGATGATGGCCGAGCTTTTCCGCATCGCGAGCCACCTGGTGTGGTATGGAACGTTCGCCCAGGATGTGGGTTCTCTCTCTCCCGTGTTCTACATGTTCACGGACCGCGAGCGCATCTTCGACATTGTCGAAGCCGTGTGCGGCGGCCGCATGCATCCGGCGTGGTTCCGTATCGGCGGGGTGGCAATGGACCTGCCCAGGGGATGGGACCGGCTCGTGCGCGACTTTTTGAAATACTTGCCCCCGCGGCTCAAGGAATACGACGCTATCGTGATGCAAAACGGCATTTTCAAGGCCCGCACCAAGGGCATCGGCGCCTACACCAAGGACGAAGCCGTCGACTGGGGGGTGACCGGCCCGGGGCTCCGCGCGTGTGGATATGATTGGGACTTCCGTAAGAAGCGCCCTTATTCCGGTTACGAGAACTTTGATTTCGAGATTCCCACAGCGACCCATGGCGACTGCTACGACCGCGGTGTCGTACGCGTCGAGGAAATACGGCAAAGCCTGCGCATCGTCGAACAGTGCGTCAATAACATGCCCGCGGGACCATATAAGTCCGACCATCCGCTTACTACCCCGCCGCGCAAAGAGCGCACCATGCACGATATTGAGACGCTTATCAGTCATTTTCTCGGTGTTAGCTGGGGCCCGGTGATCCCGGCGGGAGAAGCGTTCATGGGTATCGAAGCAACCAAGGGGAACAACGGTTACTATCTCATCAGCGACGGCACTGCGACGTCATATCGCACGCGCATCAGGACCCCCTCGTTCGCCCATATGCAGATGGTGCCGAAGATAAGCAAAGGACTGATGATCGCGGACCTTCTGGCGATCCTTGGAAGCATTGATTTCATTTTGGCGGATTTAGACAGGTAAAATATTTCCCTCTCCACCACGGGGAGAGGGTTGGGGTGAGGGGGGACATTGAAACGGCCCAATATACCAAGAAGTAGAGACCTTCGCAAGAATCAGACTGACGCAGAAGGAAAGCTTTGGTCGGTTTTACGTAATAGACGATTGGGCGGGATTAAATTCAGACGCCAGTTTTCGATCGACAAATATATCCTGGACTTTTATGCGCCGGAATTGCGGCTCGCCGTTGAAGCCGACGGCGGCCAACATTATGATGATGAAGGCGTCGCACATGATGCGGAGAGAAAAAAAGTTTTGTCTTTTCAGGGCATACAAATTATCAGATTCAGCAATACGGATATATTACAAAACAGAGAAGGGGTATATGAAGTCATTCTGAGAACAATAGAACAAAGACAAAACACCCCCTCACCTCAGTCCTCTCCCCCTCGGGGAGAGGAGGTAAAATAAAATGCTGTCAGAGCAAGAGATACAGAAAATCAATAGTGAGCTGGCGCTCTGTGTCACGAAGCAGTCTGCATCCATCGAAGCGCTGAATATCGTGCAGCTCCACCGGGGATGGGTATCGGATGAAAGCATCAAGGATATCGCGCACCTGCTCGCGATGACACCGGACGAACTCGACGCTGTCGCCACATTCTACAGCTTCATCTTTCGCAAGCCGGTGGGCCGGCACGTGATCCTGGCGTGTGACAGCATCTCGTGCTGGGTTATGGGATACAATCCCCTTCTGGATATCCTGAAGACGAAGCTCGGGATCCAATTCGGTGAAACAACCAAAGACAAGCGTTTCACACTCCTCCCCATCTCCTGCCTTGGCGCCTGTGATCGCGCACCCGCGATGATGGTGGACGATGATCTGCATGGGCCGGTAACGCCGGAGATGATGGGCAACATACTGGATAATTACAAATAAGTCTTTGACACGGATTTACACGGATAACATCTATGATAAAGGCGGATTCGCACTTTTTTTTAAACCGTGAAATTCATAGCTCTTATCCGCTTCTTCCGTGTCAAAGAATTTGACAACATGGAACGACCGCTCACAAAAAATATACGGAAAGACCAGGAGCCCCTCTCGGTCAAGGAATACGAAAAAGCCGGTGGTTATCAATCCGTGCGCAAGGCGCTTACCCTGTCACCCCAGGAGGTGCAGAACATCGTGAAGGCGTCAAATCTTCGCGGCCGCGGCGGCGCGGGCTTCCCTACCGGTGCGAAGTGGAGCTTTGTTCCCATGGGGAAAGATGCGCCGCGCCCCAAGTATCTGGTCGTGAACGCCGACGAGATGGAGCCGGGCGCCTTCAAGGACCGCATGCTGCTCGAAGGTAATCCCCACCAGATCATCGAAGGCGCTATCACCAGCGCCTATGCCATCGAAGCGGAGCAGGCCTTTATTTTCATTCGCTGGGCATACAAGCGTGCTGTGAAACGGATAGAGAAGGCCCTTGCAGAAGCATATGAGCGCAACTATCTCGGCAAGAACATCCTTGGTTCGGGATTCAATCTCGACCTCCGCGTCCACGTCAGCGCCGGCCGCTACATTTGCGGCGAAGAGACAGCGCTTTTGAACGCTCTCGAAGGTAAGCGGGCTAAGCCGCGTGCAAAGCCGCCCTTTCCCCAGGTTTGCGGACTCTTCGGCAAGCCCACGATCGTGAACAATGCCGAAACCATAGCGAACATTCCGCATATCGTGAACAACGGCCCTGACTGGTTCAAGGGTTTGAGTAAAAGTCCTGACGCGGGAACAAAGCTTTATGGCGCAAGCGGCAGGGTAAAAAAACCGGGTATCTGGGAACTTCCCATGGGTACAACTATCCGTCAACTGCTTGAGGAACATGCAGGCGGTATGCAGAACGGGTATGCATTCCGCGGTTTGCTCCCGGGGGGGGCATCAACGGACTTCCTCATTAAAGATCATCTTGACGTTAAGATGGACTTCGACTCGGTCATGAAAGCAGGCAGCCGCTTGGGCACGGGGACCATGATCGTGCTTGATGATAAGACCTGCCCGGTGGGTTTCGTTCACAACCTTATTAAGTTCTTTGCCCGGGAGTCCTGCGGTTGGTGCACACCCTGCCGCGATGGCCTTCCCTGGACAGAAAAAATACTCCTTGCCGTCGAGAACGGGCAGGGTGAACAGGGAGACATCGACATCCTGTCACAGCAATCTAAATTGCTCGGACCCGGCAACACCTTCTGCGCCCTTGCGCCGGGCGCAGTCGAGCCGCTCCAAAGCGCGCTGAAATATTTCAGAGAGGATTTTGAACAGCACATTTGGGAAAAGAAATGTCCGTGGAAAAACCATTGACACGGAAATGGCGGATTGAATGATGATAAAAGCGGATACCCACTTGCTCTATGCTGAAGTTACTGACCAAATTATAGCTTGTGCCTATGATGTCCACAACAAGCTGGGTTTCGGCTTTTCAGAAAAAGTTTACGAGAATGCTATGATGATCAAATTATCTCAAAGGAAACTACCATCAATCCAACAAGCCCCTATTCGTGTTCGATTCGAAGACCAACTTGTCGGTGAATACTTTGCCGACATCTTCGTTGACAACAGAGTTATTCTAGAGTTAAAAGCAGTTTCCGCGCTTACAAAAGGCCATGAAGTACAATTGGTTAATTATCTCAAAGCCACAGGCGTTAAGGTCGGATTGTTGCTCAATTTCGGAGAAAAGCTAAAAATCGTTCGCCGTGTATTTTAAACTCATTTTTTATCGGTATCCGCTTTTATCCAGATTTTGATCCGTGCAAATCCGTGTCAAAGGTTTTTATGATCACAATATTCATCGACAATAAACCC
>JBGPIG010000190.1:0-5538 GCA_041484745.1 Nitrospirota bacterium
CGACGATGATTTACACGCATTGCATACCGAGTAAGACCGCGAAGGAGCGGAAGAGCCCGCTGGATTTCTAATCCTGAGCGTTACTATTGCTTCCATCTCGTTTGTCTTATTAATCCTGCGGCTTTTGTAAATATAATTATCATCATCTTTCTATTTTGCCAGGAATTTGCATCGCACGTTATGGGCAACAAAGCATCTTCCGTTGTTTCTGTTGTCAGGAGTTCTGCCCCCAGGGCGCGATCACGGTGGGCAGGTGATGGGTGCTCAAGATCGTGAGGTAGGTCCTCATCGTCGCTTGAATCAGGACGGAGAGAGAATCCTGACGGCAAATATGCCAGCAGGATTTAATGGACCATTGTTGTAATTTATCCGTCATTTTATAGAATATCATACAATAATAATATTGCCTTACATTATATATTATGGTAAGATATATAGCATAAGAGGAGGTGATCGAAACCATGGAAGAATCAACGATGACCAGTAAGGGGCAGATTGTCGTCCCAGCCAGGCTTCGGAGAAGGTACGGCCTCAAGCCGGGCACCAAGGTGTACTTCATCGAACGGGACAGGGAAATTCTGTTCCAGCCGGTGACCAGGGAGTTCATCAGAAGCGTGCATGGTATGCTGACGAGCGAAACCTCGGCAACAAAAGAACTGCTCAAGGAGCGGGCAAAAGACAGGAATCATGAGGAGGCCAAACTTGAAAAGCGCAGTGCTCGATAGTTATGCCGTTTTATCCTTTCTTTTTAAAGAACCGGGTCATGACATAATCCTTGCCCTGTTCGAAAAGGCGGTAGAGGCGGATAAAAAGCTCTTTGTCCCGGCGCCGAACTGGGCGGAAGTAAGATATATGGTAGAGAGAAAGGTCGGACCCGCCAAATGGAAAGAGGTGCGGGCTAAACTCCTCGGCCTGCCCATCGAGATCGTTGATGCCGATCAGGAGCTGGCGGAGATCGCGGGTGAGATTAAAGCCACACATAAGATGTCATTGGCGGACTGCTTCGCCGCGGCAGTTGCAAAACAGAAAAAGATAGAAGTTTACACGGGTGATCCGGAGTTCAAAACTATCGAATCGGAGATAAAGGTTGTATGGCTGTAACAGGACAGGTCGCCTATCACTCTTCCTGTTCCTCCTCAACAATCTCCGGCATCCTCTCTTCAGCCTCGATCTCCGCCATCTCGTCCTCATCAATTTCGTAGACCTGCTCCTCCATAACCGTCTTTGCCTCTTCTCCCCGTTCCCACAGCTCGCGGTGTACAAAGGGTTTCAGGGTCACGGATACCGAAGGGTCCGCATAGAGCTCGCGCAGGTCCATGAGCTTCATGCCCTGGAGGAAACGTACGGACAGCGAAAGGGGCGTGAGGGTATTGCGGGCAAGCGAGAACCGTATCAGCGAGCGGCTTGACCAGTTCGGATGCTCCGCGATTTTCCGAATGGTCTCCGCCGACGCGTCCGTGCGGCTGATGATCTTGAAGAGGTGGCCCTCGGTAAGGTTGGGATTATTGAGACAGAGCTGCACCACTACAACGTCGGCGTCCTGAAGCAATCTGAGCAGGACATTTCCCGAGGCTTTCTTGGCGAGGGTCTTCCTGTTCCCGAGCGGCATGGAGGGGACCTTTTCGATGATGATCCCTTCGACCTTATGCCGGAAGGCGAGGGGGATGAAATGGCTGCGCGTGATCTCCTCCAGATCAAAGATGCGGAGATAGCGGGCCATCGTGAGCGAGACCGAAAGCGGAGATTTCGGGTTCCGGGCAAGCGCAAGCCGGATGGGGTAGCTCTCCGCCCAGCGTTTGTCCTTGGAGATCTTTTCGAGGATATCGGCCGGCAGATTCCTCCTGGCTGCGATGGCCAGGACATCGTCCTCCGTCAGATTTCTGTTCCCCAACAGCGTCCTGATGACTTTGGGAGAAGGGTCCTGGAGAAGACGGGCGATCTCATCTTCACGCGCCGATGAGGCCTGCTCTATCCTTGCTTCCTCTGTGCCGGACATAAGTCTATTATACGGATTTTCAAACCTATTGACAAATGGTAACAATTTATGTATTTTTGTACCTCAAATAGTATGAATGTTTGCGGTTTTCGGTTCCCAAGACTTCTTGTATTTTTCGAGGGTTGTAATGGAACGGACGCTGCTCCTCAACGCAACATTTGAGCCGTTAAAGATCATTTCCTGGCAGAGGGCGATCACCCTGCTCACGCAGGGCAAGGTGGAGGTGATCGACTTCTATGATCGGGACATCCGCGGTGTGTCCATCACCTTCAAACTCCCCTCCATCCTTCGTCTGCTTAAACTCGTCAAGGTAAAGCGCGCAAGCCGGGAAGTGCGGTTTTCCCGCGCCAATATCTACCAGCGAGACAAATACACCTGCCAGTACTGTGGAACTAAATCCGTGTCCGAGGACCTGACCTTCGACCACGTGATCCCGCAGGTGCAGGGAGGCGATGCCACGTGGGAAAATATTGTGACCGCCTGCCTTGCGTGCAACAACAAAAAGGGCGGAAGGACCCCGCGCGAGGCGAAGATGAGACTGATCCGGCCGCCGGTCAAGCCCCGGTGGATGCCGGTCGTCACGCTCACTATCGGTATCAAGAACGCCCCCTTGAGCTGGCGCGACTACCTCTACTGGAACGTTGAATTGAGTAAAGACGGCTGACGCGGCGTGCAGGATGGAACGACGTTCTCCTCTGTCTTGGACCATTTTCCGTGGCGTCCTTTTTTTATCGAGGCACCCGATGCGAGTCATCCCCCCTTCCGCGGCATTCCCCGTTACTGTTTTTTTGCTTGTCAATCCACCTGTTTGATGCTATATTCCAAATCGCTTTACATCCACTGAATGCGGCGCGGAGGCCACGAAAAATGAAAAAAATACTGAGCGTCCCGGTATGGCTGATCGTTGCAGTGATGCTGTCGTCAGCCGGCCAGGCTGCGGCGTCCACTAATTTCATGCAGAACGAGTTCACTACCGCGGATGTCCTCGATCCGGGTATGACCAACGTGGGCATCCACTTCACCCTGGGAGACCACAATAAAGACTACTATCCCGAGGTCCGCTACGGCTTGGGGGCGCTCATGGAGGTCGGGGTAAAGTTCGGAGTAACATCTACCTCTATTGATTCTGCGGACAAGCTTGGTGCGCTGGTCGGCGTTGATCTCAAATATCAACTGGTGAAGGAGACCGAGGGCATCCCCCTTGATATGTCCGTGGACCTGGGTTTCGACACCACGGTCGTCAACAACAAGAACGCGAGCGTAACGTCATTCTCAACGATAATCAGCAAGGGCTTTCCACTGACGGACAGGGGGTATAAGTTCGTTCCCTATGGGGGGCTTGAGATGGCATCATTGGGCGGTTCACTGGTCAACGAGAATAAAACGTCCATGTACGTTATCGGCGGCATTGAATGGAAACTCACCCAGAAATTCATGCTGCTCCTTGAACTTAAGACGGGCGCAAGCACCCTGGGGGGTGCAGGTATCCGATTTGAGTATTAGGAATCGGTAATCAATGGGTTGTTACCGGGGAACGTAGTTTGGTCCCGGCTTACCCGGGTCAGGTTTGGCCGCACCTGAGAGGCTGAATAGGGATGCACTGTCAGGACCGTTCCTTGGTCATGAACAGACAGAGAATTGAGTGTCGGGCTGACTCGATACGCCATGTCCAATCCGCATTCAGGGAAAATTCAGATCACGCCGCTGCCGGATGTCCCGGAGCATCTGCGCCGAAGTAAATCAACAGGGACTTTGACGGTTCAAGCTGCGGGGAATCTCGATTCTCAAGGTAAGAACACAATCGTATTCGCTCGCGGACCCCGCAACAACCTGCGGGGAATGCGCTCACTCCGGAATTCAACAGGGAGATTTTGGTGAAAGCCCTCGAGCATACCTCATTCCCGGAATTGGCCGACCGGCTTGCAGTGCTCTATAACGAAGAAGAGGACGTTCTTCTGCTCGGCATGCTCGGACAGGAGTACGTGGTCCGTCATGACGGCATCCTCCTCCGCGGGCAAAAGTCACCTGAATCCCATACAACGGTCATTCTCGACTACCTGTGCTCATCCGGGAGAGCGCCTATTATGACGCCGTGGCGCGCCATCCGGGATTTTTCCGGAACGTCTTCACCGGATTTCAGGAAAATGGTGGAACTGCCGCTTACCAACTATGCGGCGGAGATCATTGCCCGTGCGAAATCCCTCCTGCCCATGGTCGACGCTGAAGCGGTGCCCAGCCTCATCGGCAGTGATATGGCGATCACGGTCCGGGCGCTGCCCAACGTGTATCTTCATCTGGAGCTCTCTCAAGAGACACAGGACTTCCCTGCCGAGGCGTGGGTGCTGTTTTCCAATAACGCGAATGAATATCTCGCCATGCCGAGCCTGCGGATGCTGGCAGAGGTGTTCAAAGACAGGTTCCTGGGCTTGCTCAGGATCTACTAAAAGAGAGGACCAGGGCATTAACCGACAAATTGCTCTTCCGGACCCCGGACCACGCCCCTGAATCCTATTATGGTTACTCCCGTGAAATCAAAAGACCGCCTTATCCTCGCCCTGGATGTGGACAACGATCAGGAAGCGCTCGGCATTGTTGCCGAACTTAAGGATGCCGTAGGTATGTTCAAGGTCGGCCATCAGCTCTTCACCGCTTATGGTCCGGACATTGTTCGCAGGATCATAGGCATGGGCGGCCGCGTTTTTCTCGATCTTAAATATCACGACATCCCGAACACCGTGGCCAAGACTTCTGCCGAGGCCGTGAAGCTCGGCGTGAGCATCTTTAACGTTCACGCCCTGGGCGGGCTGGCTATGATGAAGGCGGCGGCGGAATCCGCGCATGAGACGGCGGAGAAGCAGAATTTGCCGCTGCCCCGGGTGATCGCAGTCACGGTCCTGACGAGCATGGACGAATTGAGCCTGCGGAAAGAGCTCAAGATAACGAGGTCGCTCCAGCGGGAGGTTTGTCACCTGGCGCGGTTGGCCCAGCGCGCGGGCATGCACGGTGTCGTCGCCTCACCGCAAGAAATCAAGATGCTGCGACGTGCGATACGCGGCGAGTTCGTAATCCTTACGCCGGGCGTGAGGCCCGCGTGGGCGGGGAAGGACGACCAGAAGAGGACCATGACGCCGGGAGAGGCGGTCAGCGCCGGCGCGGATTATATCGTGGTCGGCAGACCGGTGCTGAGGGCAAGCGACCGGAAGGCGGCGGTGGAAAAGATACTGGAAGAGATTAGGCAATAATCCTATAAACGGCAGTTGGCCGCAGAGAGCACATAAGTCACAGAGACAAAACACGATGTTGAAACGACTATAGTTATTGCCAAATCGGTGAGGTATTCCCCAAACAGGTGGACTTGATTTTTTTGTGATTTCTGCCTGCACCAAGCGCTTATGAGTGCGCATGCGCGAATGCATGGTGTGCATTGTATGGTTCAACTGCTTTTTTTGACATAATGAGTCTAAGGGGTAAGAACATGACATCAGACCAGGTATTGGACATCTATAAGAAAACGGGGGCGCTGCTTACCGGACACTTTTTAC
>JBGPIG010000191.1:0-5452 GCA_041484745.1 Nitrospirota bacterium
CATCGTGGTAACAACCTTCCAGTCCGTGTCCGGCACGGGCAAGGAGGCAATTGACGAGCTCGCAAGCCAGACCGTGGCGCTCCTGAACTTCAGGGACGTCGAGAACAAGGTCTACCCCCACCAGATCGCATTCAATTGTATTCCGCACATCGACAGTTTCCTGGACAACGGGTACACGAAGGAAGAGATGAAGATGGTGCAGGAGGCGAGGAAGATCATGGAGGACGATTCTCTCCGGGTGACGGCAACGGCGGTCCGGGTCCCGGTGTTCCGCTGCCACTCCGAGTCGGTGAACATTGAAACGGACAAGAAGCTTTCGGCCAACGAGGTCAGGGCAATCCTGTCGGAAGCTCCCGGCGTCATGGTGTACGACGATCCGAAAAAGAACCTCTATCCGCTGGCGATCGATGTGTCAGGCAAGGACGAGACGTATGTCGGCAGGATAAGGGAAGATGAGTCGATCCCGAACGGGATCAATATGTGGATCGTGTCGGACAACCTGCGGAAGGGTGCAGCGCTGAACGCGGTACAGATCGCAGAGGAACTGATAAAGTAAGATCGAGAGGACAGACCCAATCCTTAGCCGGTCTGACCTCTGCCGTGTATCCATCTCCATGTACAAAATCATCTCTAAAATATTCGATAAGCTCGAACGGGGCTTAAGCCCCCGGGACAAGACCATCATTGTGTCCCTGCTGCTCGTTATCGCGGTCCTGGGGATCGTTCTTGCCGTCCGGTACTACACGTATATCCAGAAGAACCCCGAATTCTGCAGCAGTTGTCACCTCATGGAAGATGCATACACCGCGTGGAAGCTGAGCGGACACCGGAGCATCGTGTGTCAGGAGTGCCATCATCTGGGGATGCTCGAACAGAACCGGCTGCTCGTAAAGTTCGTTTTTACCACGAATCGAAAAACGCCGGAACCCCATGGGAATGAGACACCGTGGAAGACCTGTACAAAATGCCACTGGGACGAGGCCGCGCAGGGGTCGGTGACCGTGAGTAAATCAACGGGCCACGCGCGGCATGTATTCATGGAGAAAATCGTCTGCAAAGACTGTCACAGCCGGACCGTGCACGCTTTCAGGCCGGATAAAGACGCCTGTCTCCGCTGCCATAAGGACTGGAAAATACACGGGGTGGGAATGGAGGAGATTTCCTGTCTCCGGTGTCATGCGTTCTCACCGAGGAAACAGGAGGCGTTCATTCCTGACCGGGAACACTGCCTGTCGTGCCACCGAAAATCTTCAAAGACATCATTCCCGGACAAGGTGCCGATGGCGCGGCTTAACTGTTATGAGTGCCATAAGCCCCATGCCCGGATCACACCGAGCGACGGCGATTGCCTCCGGTGCCATACGAGTGAGGTGCTGATGCTCAGGTCGGTCCATAAATCCGATAAACACTGCAAGGCATGTCATGTTCCGCATCGATGGAGTACCCGGTAGTACCTGTTGTGAGGGGACCGGTCTAACGGTTTTTGGGAGGTCGTTTCAGGCTGCTTTTCGTGAAGAGAGCGTTGGGCTCGATTCTATAAATACTGCACAGCGTCATGAGCTTCATAAGACTCGGGTTGATCTCTTTGCCGGATTCAAGACGTGAGAGGTAGCCCTGGGAAATCCTGCCGCGAGGGTCGGGTGATATTTCCGAAAGGCGCGCCACCCGGCTCATAGACATTTTATTCCTGGTCCGCATTTGTCTGAGCTTTTCCGCAAGAGTCATATCGGATGACATATACCCTGTTTCAATCCTGATGTCAACAAAAAGTTGCAAATAATATTTTACACGGTGCTGCAAAATGCAAGCATGTGTGCTATAGTTATAATCACAATTTGAGATTATTGCTATTTATATAATGAGACGTGCAGGCAGGGTGAACCTTTATGGGTGGAGGTAAAAATATGTATAAAATTGATATCCTTGAGAAAAAGAGGCTGGAAAAGGGATTGAGTTACACGGAGATCGCGGAGAGGCTGGGCATGCACAAAGTGACCGTCTCCCGGACACTGAAGGGAGTGACGATGAAGCCTCGGACCGTGAAGCTTCTGGCCGATCACCTGGGCGTTGAGATGGAGAGGATCGTTCAGTACTGATCCCGGTCTTTACGTACCATCACTGAGGAAAATGTGTGACGAAGGGTAGGGCGAGTATGCCTTACCCTTTTTTATTTTGTTGAGATTAACGCGAATTATGGTAGTATCCTGAACTGTTGCATTACCATCACGGTTACGGAGGTTCCATGAAGGACTTAATGGCTGTCGCCCGGGAAGCGGCGCTCAAGGCGGGCAAAATATTGCGTGAGAATATTCACGGCATACGGGAAATTTCCTATAAAGGCGACATCAATCTTGTCACCGAGATGGACGTGCGCTCGGAGCGGGCGGTTGTCGAAACACTGCTTGCTTCTTTCCCCGGGCACGGTATTCTTGCCGAGGAAGGGACCACAATACGGAATGGCTCGGGTTTTACGTGGATCATCGACCCGCTGGACGGCACGACGAACTATGCCCATGGATATCCCTGTTTCTCCGTGTCCATAGCTCTCGAACACGAGGGAGATATCATCCTTGGGGTCGTGAATGACCCCATGAGAGAGGAGCTGTTCTCGGCGCAGAAGGGGCAGGGGGCGTTCCTGAACGGGAGGCAGATACGGGTCTCGGGTGCGGACACGCTCATCAAAAGCCTGCTTGCCACCGGTTTCCCCTATGACCGCAAAGTGAGTGAGAAGAACAACCTGGATTTTTTCCATGATCTCCTCATGGCATCGCAGGAAGTCCGCCGCGACGGTTCGGCTGCGCTCGACCTGTGCTACGTCGCATCCGGAAGGTTCGACGGGTTCTGGGAGCTCAAACTCAAACCCTGGGACGTGGCGGCCGGGAGCCTGATCGTGCGCGAAGCAGGGGGCATGGTGTCGGATTTTTCAGGCAGCGGGTCCAGTATTCATGACGATGAGATATTGGCGAGTAATGGGAGGATACAGGGGCAGATGCTTGAGATATTGAAAGAGGCCGGGAGGCGGAAGGGGCGATCGCATTGAAGTTGGTCATTCGGTCAAGACATCAGCGGGAACAAATACACAGGTAAAAACAGGAAAGGACCTTCACCATGGACAAGAACCTTATCCAACAGCTTCAAGGCTTCATGCGTCTGGCCGGAGGCTTCCGTGCTTCGCGCGTCATCCTGACCGCGAACAACTTCAGCGTCTTCGAGCTTCTCAAGACGCCGAAGACCGCCGCGAAGCTTGCCGGGAAAATCAAGACCGACCCGAGGGCAACGGAGGTCCTGCTCGATGCGGTCGCGGCCCTCGGCCTGCTCAAGAAAACAGGGACAACATACCGGAACACCGCCGTTGCGACGAAGTTCCTCGTGAAAGCGAGTCGCTGGTACCAGGGCGACATGCTGCGCCACTCGGACGCGCTCTGGACGAACTGGTCCGGCCTCGACGAGGTCGTTAAGACCGGGCTCCCGCATCGCGCGGGGAAACGCGACCACGAGTCGTTCATCAGGGCCATGCACAACAATGCCGTCTTCCGCGCAAAAGACGTGATTTCGGCCGTTCAGGTACGGGGAGTAAAAAAGGCGCTCGACCTGGGAGGCGGACCGGGGACCTACAGCATGGAAATGGCTCGGCATGGGATCTCGGTAACCCTCTTCGACCTTCCCGATACCCTTGCCGTGTCCCGCAAGCTCGTGAAGGAGGCGAAGGTCAAGAATATAGATTTCATCGGGGGCGACTTCCATGCCGACGACATCGGCAGGGGATACGACCTCGTGTTCATCAGCCAGATACTCCATTCTCTTTCAAAGGATGAGTGCCTTGAACTTCTGAAAAAATCCTCGATATCGCTCAACCCGAAAGGCACGATCGCGGTCCAGGAATTTTTCCTCGCTGAAAACAGGGCCTCTCCTGTACCCGGCGCGCTCTTCTCCGTAAACATGCTCGTCAACACGTCGGCAGGTAGGTGCTACACGCCCAGGGAGATGAAAGGCTGGCTGACAAAGGCGGGATTCACAGGGATTAAAACGAAGGTGCTGGGGGATACGGTCCTGGTAACGGGAAGGAAGGGATAACTCGTCGATCAAACTTACCAGAGGTGATGCACTTGCGCGCGCATGTGGCGGTCGTAAATCGCCCGAATTTTCTCCATCGTAGAACATGAAAGCGGCGGCAAGTCGGCGGCGCGGATATTGTCTTCAGCCTGCGTCGGGCGCTTGGCCCCCGGAATGGTGCAAGTCACGGCATCGAACATGAGAATCCACCGCAAAGCCATCTGGGCCATTGTGGCTTTTGGCGGGACCAGCGGACGCAATTCCTCGACGGCTTTGAGCCCGGTCTCAAAATCCACCCCTGAGAACGTCTCGCCCCGGTCGAACGCCTGGCCTTGTCGATTGAATGTGCGGTGGTCATCGCGCGAGAATGTGGTGGTGGGTGTCATCTTGCCTGTGAGCATGCCGGACGCGAGAGGTACGCGGGCTATAATTCCCACACCGCGGCGTTTGGCTTCACCCAAAAAGGCTTCGGCAGGTCGCTGGCGGAAGATGTTGAAGATGATCATCACGGATTGAACGTTGGGGTATTCGATGGCCTTCTCGGCCTCCGCGATGCGTTCCACGCTGACGCCGTAACAGCGGATCTTGCCCTGTTTCACCAGACCATCCAGGACACCAAACACTTCAGGGTTATAGACAGCGATTGGCGGACAGTGCAGTTGCATGAGGTCTATCGTCTCGACACCAAGGTTCTGTAAACTATTCTCGACGAACGTGGTTATATTCTTGCGGGTATAGCCTTGGGCATCGGGATTGACCTGCATGCCCATTTTGGTGGCGATATAAAAAGGCTCGTGGCGTTGCCGCTTCAACTGGCCCAACAGCGGCTCGCTGCCATAGACGTCGGCGGTGTCGAAGAAGTTGACGCCGAGGTCCAAAGCGCGGTTGAGGGTAGCGAGGGATTCGCGGTCGTCCACCTTTCCCCACAAACTGCCCATCGCCCACGTACCGAGGCCGATGGTCGATACCTTCCAGCCTGTGCGTCCGAGTTCACGATATTCCATTTTCCTTTCTCCTGTGGCTCTTGGCGAGTGTGTCGAACGATAGAAGACATCGACGCGGGCGGCGGCACACATTCACTGCACTGATTTGTTAGACCTTCTCTTTGTTTTCAAGGACACGCTTTAACCCGGTCAGGTCAGTGAGCACCATTCCAATATCATCTTTGTATTGCTCATCGCTCATGCCGGGTAAACGGAATACGGTAAAAATCACTTCACTATCATTTTCTTGATTCGCCAATACGCGCATAGGCACGTACACCTGAATCTGTGGACTTACCGTGACATAGTGGTCGAGAATCCTGAACTCATTCCTCGGCGTGAATCGAATCCGAACTGTGCTTTCGGGAGTCGTCGCGATCCAGTCGCCTCCTTCCTTTCTGATTTCTTTGATGAAG
>JBGPIG010000192.1:0-5399 GCA_041484745.1 Nitrospirota bacterium
AGCTCGGCGCGAACGCGATGCTGGCGGTGTCCCTCGCGGTAGCCAAAGCCGCGGCGGAGACCGTGGGGCTGCCGCTGTACCACTACCTCGGCGGACCGAATGCAAAGGAACTTCCGGTCCCCATGATGAACGTGCTGAACGGCGGCGCTCACGCTGACAATAATGTGGATATTCAGGAGTTCATGATCATCCCGGCGGGTGCGTCGTCCTGCGCGGAGGCGATACGGATCGGGGCGGAGATTTTCCATAGTCTCAAGGCGGTCCTCAAAAAAAAGGGATACAACACGTCAGTGGGTGACGAAGGCGGGTTCGCACCGAACCTCAAATCGAACGAAGAGGCCGTTCAGGTCATTCTCGATGCCGTCGAGAAGGCCGGGTACAAGCCGGGTCTGGACGTGTTCCTCGGCCTGGACGCCGCAGCGAGTGAATTTTTCGAGAACGGCGTCTACGATCTCAAGGGCGAGGGCAAGAAAAAATCTTCCGAGGAGATGGTGGCGTTCTATGAAGACTGGGTAAAACGATATCCCATTATCACCATCGAAGACGGTTTGTCGGAGAAGGACTGGAAAGGCTGGAAACTCCTGACCGACCGCCTGGGCAAGAAGGTCCAGCTCGTCGGCGATGATATCTTCGTGACCAACACCTCGATCTTCAAAAAGGGCATCGCTGAAGGCATCGGTAATTCCATTCTCATAAAACTGAATCAGATCGGAACGCTCACCGAGACCCTCGATGCCATTGAGATGGCAAAGCGCGCACAGTACACCGCCGTTATATCGCACCGGTCGGGCGAGACCGAGGATGCGACCATCGCGGACCTTGCTGTTGCGACGAACGCGGGACAGATCAAGACCGGATCGCTCTCACGGACCGACCGGATTGCCAAGTACAACCAGCTCATTAGAATCGAGGAAGAGCTGGGAGACGCGGCTGTGTACCGGGGCAGGGAAGTGTTCTACAGTATACGTACAAAATAACGATCCGTTATTCACCGGAGCCGGAGGTCATAGTGACCCCCGGCTTTTTTAGTATGACATTTAAAGATTCCGGGAAGGTTTTTCCTGAAGTCCGCTGCGCCGCAGCGTTTGATAGACGGTTGAAGGTTTCATCTGTCAATCAGTGGTTGAGTCTTTACTATGCGAAAACGATTTGCGTCCAGCACCAAGTTCTTGCTGAAAGGGCTCGCCGTCCTTTACGAGGATAAAGATATCCTTGTGGCGGATAAACCAGCGGGTCTGTTGACCGTTGCTACGGAGCGGGAACTATCGCGCACGGCCCACTCCATTTTAACGGATTACATCCGCTCGGGTTGCGGAAAAAGTCGAAAACGTCTTTTCGTTGTTCACCGACTTGACAGGGAAACATCCGGGACGCTCATTTTTGCAAAAAGTGAAGAGGCGAAGTTCCGATTGCAGAGTCAATGGAAACTAACCGAGAAAAAATATCTTGCGATAGTTCATGGTACGTGTGAGAAAAGCGCGGGGACCATCACCACATACCTGGCGGAGAACAAGGCGTATAACGTATATTCTACGTCCGACAGCACAAAAGGTAAACTGTCCCAAACGGCTTATACCGTGCTCAGGAGGACAAAAGGTCTTTCCTTGCTGGATGTAGCCCTGTTAACAGGAAGGAAAAACCAGATTCGTGTGCATTTCGCCGGCATCGGACACCCGATAGTCGGCGACATGAAGTATGGTAACGTTGACGAGCCCCTCTCTCGCATGGCACTTCATGCCAGGTCCATTTCTTTCAAACATCCCTTCAGCGGTAAACAACTCACGTTCGAATCACGAGTGCCTGATATTTTTACAACGCTCGTGGGCCGCATTGATCTGAATAACAGCCTGGCAGGACCCTCAAGCATACCAGCGAAGGTTGCGGAGACACCGCTTTTACGGGACGGTTCGCCATGAAGTACCTTCTGTAGCCTTGTTCTTAAACAGATATATTGAATGTGATTTTTCCCTGTCACCAGCAGTAGTTCCATCTCGGACATTGCAGGGTATTCCTCAAACTTCTCACACCGTTTACCCCGATTTAACCCATTTAATTTAAGAGCATCAGTATAATATATCTGCTATACTTTGCAGTATCATACCCCTTTGAAGACTTGGGAAATTGCATCATTGAACAAAGTTCTGTGAGCATAACTAAGGGCACTTTTCCTGCAACGTCAGTCAGACTTAAATCTGAGGGAAGGAGGTACATGGTCATGAGAACAATGGTCCGGTTCGTAGTCGCGATGGTGGGAGCAGCAGTGATAGTATCCTGCGGGAGCAGCGGAGGAAGTGGTGGTGGACAGTCACTGCAACCTCCTGCATTTACAAATCTAGCGGGAACGAGATGGGCGGTGATTGACAAAGTATCCGCTGCCAATAATACCTGCGGTGCGCCTCTGAATCAGCAGGATTCTTGGACATTGCATGTTGTCAGCCAGTCCGGGAATACCATAACCTTTTACGATGAGCGCGGTGGAGCGGGGGACGCTGTGAATGGAACCATGAGCGGTTATTTGGTATCATATTCCGGTGCCCGCTACGCGATCGATAGCTGTTCGAATATGACGGCATCATATTCGATGACCGTGAATAACGCGGGAACAGCTTTCAGCGGCAGTGCGACGATCAATTGCACTGATGCTCCAGGGTGTTCAGTTCCTGTAAGCGTGACTGGAACGAAGATGCCGATACCGTGAGCGCATCGAAGAGTTGGCGGCAAGATTGTTTGGGGTAGACTCTTGCCAGGCGTTCTGTTCGTGCGAGTACATCGGTGCGGTCATTATTCAGTCAGCCTTGGTGGGCGGCCTGTCACGGACAACGGCATCGGCTTCCCGGAAAAGGTGGACTTCGTCAGACGTTAAATTCTTTAAATTTATTAGTTCAACATGCAATCGATTGTTTAACGTTTGTCAGGCAAGAACACACAACCTATGGACCGTTCCGAATTTGAACTGCTCGTGCAAAAGTCTCTCCGCCGTCTCCCGCGCAGATTCAGACAGAAAATTAAAAATATCGTCATCGAGATAGAGGACCGTCCTTCGTCTGCTCTTCTGCGTGATATGGGGATAGACCAGGGAACGCTGTTCGGCCTGTACCAGGGTGTGCCGCTCACTGCGCGGGAGTGGAATTATGGTAATGTGCTGCCCGACCGAATCGTGATCTATCAGCGTCCGATCGAAGAGGCGTCATCTTCGCCGGCTGAAATTGAAGAGATCGTTCGGGAGACGGTGATACACGAGATCGGACATTATTTCGGATTTGACGATGATGCATTACAGGAGATGGAAGATGTGAAAAAAAGAAAGGGGCCGTGAAGGTTTTTATCCTATAAACGGCAGTAAGCCACAGAAAGCACATAATTCACATTGACAAAGCAAGGAGTTGAAACGACTATAGGCATCACCGAATCCGTGAGGTCATTTCCAAACACCTGTACTGATTATCATTTTGTGATTTTTGTGCATGTTGTGGTTCAACTGCTCTTTTTAGGTTTATTGATAGTATGAACGTTGGAGAGAAACCCGCGGTCCGTATTCAGCAATACTTCTTTACGATCTTTTCAATTATCCCCGTCGTTGAAGCGCCTTCGATATATCCCACGCTGATCACGGCGCCGCCCCGCCCTTCCACCAGATCGCGGCCGATGATCTTCTCGATCGGCCAATCCCCGCCCTTGATAAGCACATCAGGCTGGATCTCAGCTATGATCCGGTACGGGTCAGGTTCATTAAATAGGGTCGCGAAGTCCACGGATTCGAGGGCCGCAAGGGTCTCTATGCGGTCGGCCTCGGTGTTAATGGGCCGCTTATCCCCCTTGATCAAGCTCACCGATGCGTCGCTGTTTACCGCCACGATGAGAATATCGCCGAAAGATTTTGCCTTGCTCAGATAGCGAGTGTGGCCGGTGTGAATCAGATCAAAACAGCCATTCGTAAAAACGATCTTCTTCCCGGCTGCGCGGAGGATGTCGAGCAGGGGACGCAGTTCCGACACTGTCTTTATTTTGCGGTGCATGCGAAACTATAATATAAAACTGGAAAGAATGCAAGCAGGCTTCGGGTCCGAAGAAGGTTTAGGGATCAGAGAACGCTCGCTGCGCTGCAGTGAGGCGCAACATACGGTGATGGGGGGCTAATCCCTATGCGCATTGAAAATCTCGTCAAATACGGGGGACACTTCGATGAAGGCTTTTAAAATTTTGGGATCGAAATGCTCCGGCATGGTCCTCTGGTCGCCTTCGGTGATTATTTTACATGCCGCTTCATGGTCAAAGGCGGGTTTATACGGTCGTTTGCTGCGGAGCGCATCATACTGGTCCACGATCATGACTATTCTTCCCTCAATGGGGATCTCTTCTCCCTTGAGCCCCTTCGGATATCCTTTTCCGTCCCACCGCTCATGGTGCGAAAGCGCAATGGATGCGGCGACCATGATCGGGGGATAGGATGATCCCGTAAGCATCTTCTCCCCAATGGTAGTGTGCTTCTTCATGGTCTCAAATTCCTCGAATGAGAGGGGCGCCTGCTTCAAGAGAATGCTGTCGGGGATGCCGATCTTCCCGAGATCGTGCATAGGACTCGCAAAGGTGATTGTTTCGACGAAGTCAGAAGGCATGTTCAAGGCCTCGGCGATCTTGTTGGAATACATGCCGATCCTCGCAATGTGGGCGCCGGTGTCCGTGTCCCGGTACTCAGCCACGACCATCAACCGCTGGATGACCTCAGTGCTCATTTTCTTAACGATAGACAGCGCGTCCGCCAATTCCTTCGTCTTGACCCTCACGGTTTCTTCAAGCATCTTCTTGTAATTCTTCTCCATGTTGATGAATTCGGTGTATTTGAGGGCTTTTTCCACCGAGTGCAGGAGGTAGTCGGGATTATAGGGTTTCGTGACAAAATCAAAGGCGCCGCGCTTGATCGCATCGACGGCAACATCCAGTTCCGCGAAAGCGGTCATCAGGATCACGGGGATCTGCTGATTGTAGGCGTGAATGTTCTGCAGGAGCTCGATGCCGGTGACCTGGGGCATCTTGATGTCGGTCAAGACCGCGTCGAACGCACTATTCTCGACCTGCTTCATGGCGTCGCGCGCATTCTGGCTGGTATGCACCGTGTAGCCGAATTCCCTCAATAATGTTGAAATAGACTCCAACACGTATGGATCATCATCGACAATGAGCAGCCTTCCTTTTGCCTTGTCGTTCATCTATTCGGGTCCTCCCTGATGTTTCTGAAAGCGCTTCCTGACATATTGGTTTTCATGTGAATGCGCCGCCGTCGACCGTAATACTATTTTCCATGGCGGCGTTCATTCTTTATTTACAATGCTTCTTAGTATAATATATTCGTGGTCATTAAGAATGTTGAAGTTGATTTCTGAAGTCATTTTTTCCGGTTC
>JBGPIG010000193.1:0-5384 GCA_041484745.1 Nitrospirota bacterium
CGCCATGCCGGGTGACCGTTACCCAATCAAGCCTGTCTACCGTCACACTATCATCGGCAAAGTACGTTGTATCGGTCCCCTTGCCGGCATATAGTGATAGATAACGGTATCCCACCGACAGTGAGCTATTCTCCGAGAACTCGTAATTCAGCCCGATTGACGCGTCGTATCCGTAACCGGACCTGGATTTCTGGACGAAATTCGGACGTTGCAGCCGGAAATCGGTCGGATTGACTCCTGCGCGCAGGTTCCAGAATCCCTCACCCGTATAGGTTACCAGGGGATACACCGAAAGCGTTCCCGTATACGAAATCTGCTTTGTGAGATCGGCCTGGCGCAGCACGCCCACTTTGAGAGCATTCCAGTCAAAATCGTAGGTACAGTTGAGGACCTGGTTTGGGGGGAAGGGGCCGAGAGGGGGGAAGGTGGTCCCATCAAAGGGTATTGAGACGGTCTGCACTCCCTGAGTCATGCGCAGGTTATCCGCGTAATGGAGAAATCCCAGTGTCAGTCCCCAGGGTCCGCCTTGCCTGTCGGCAAAACGTTTATTGTTATAGTACAGATTGATCTCCCATGTTTTTACATCGCCGGATACCCTGTTCCTGGATTGAGAAAACTCCAGGCCCTCTCCAGAGGATGGCATAAATCGATCGCTATCCGTTCCTTGCCCCCCCGTAATAGACCCAAACCCGTATACCACATCAAACGAGAACTGCTGATTTATTTTTCCACCGCCCTTGAAGATCATGATCGGGCTGTCGATCTTCTTGAACGACAGCTCGGACTCGATTCTTCCCGGGACCCCCGCGTTGGAGATGTAGGGAAAGGATATCTGCCACTTTGCATCGGCCTGGGAGTACCATCCCTGAAAACCGAACGCGGCATTGATCTCCTCATCGTCATTGCTCCTGTCATTGATAAATCCCGCAAAAACACTCAGGGGGAACATTACGATAAACAGGAAAAAAAGCAAAGGCACTTTTTCTTTTTTCATGAATACCCCGCATCTGAATGAATGAACGTGGCCCTCAGAATGGGCTTCGTTCAGGAACCAGCCAGAAAATGATAACGGTTAGCAGTTCCTTTGTCAAGGACGGAAATCTCATTAATTCAACCAATTCCGCGCCCGCACGCGCCGCCTTACCCTGGTCCCACGGACTTCGATGTGTTATACGGTTGGCAAAGATTGAAACTATGAGGCCTTGTGAAAATTCGTATAACAATTTGATATGAATTTTGGTATGATAGCGTACTGAAAATTGCATGATTGATTGTTCCCAGCCAGATCCATACTAATACGAACGCGTTGAGCTTGTAACGTTGATGCAGCTTTGCTCCTCACCTTGTGTCCCTTCCAATACGACCTTTTGGTTACGCATGAAGGAGAAAAAATGAAAACCAGTATTGACTCCATTGTGGCCGCGATACCGGACTTGCTGTTTTTGTTCGATGAAGAGGCGCGATTCATAGACTACCGCGCGAAAATTTCCGACGCTCTGCTGGTCCCGCCGGAAGTCTTTATCGGCAAGCACGTACGGGAGGTCCTTCCGCCGGACATCGCGGCGCTCACCGAAAAGAAGGTGAACGAGGTCCTCTCCAGCGGGCAGATGCGGGTCTTTTCCTACTCGCAGGTCCTTCGGGGCGCCCTGAGGGATTACGAGGCGCGGATGGTCCCCAGCGGAGAGCGCGAGGTGCTGGCCATTGTTCGTGACATCACGGGCCAGGTGAGGACGGAAAAATCGCTGCGGCAGAATGAGGCCAGGCTTCAGGAGGCGCAACGGACGGCGCATATCGGCGATTGGGAGTGGGAGATTGCCACCAATAAGGTCCATTGGTCCGATGAGCTCTACCGGATATATGTGTACAAGCCCCATGAAATTGCGCCTGATCACGGACTTGTCGTTAACGCGATGCACCCCAAGAGCAGGAACGAATTTCTGAGCGCTATCGATGCCGCTCTCAAAGGAGAACGGCCGTTTGAGATGGACTATACTTTTTCCCGTCAGGACGGCTCGGTGGCCGTGCTCCACACCATAGGACAGGTCCTTCGGGATTCGAGTGGAAATCCCGTGCGGATGCAGGGTGTGGTCCAGGACATCACCGAGCGAAAGCACGCGGAGGAGTCCCTGCTGCTGTTCAGAAATTTGCTCAACAGGTCAAATGATGCGATTATAGTGAATGACCCCGCAACGGGCCGTTTCCTCATGGTCAATGACAAGGCAAGCAGCAATCTGGGATACGATAGAAGCGAACTGCTCACTCTCAGAACCATGGATATTGAAGCGATCTTTCCGGACCAGGCCACATGGGACGCCCATGTCAATGAGGTAAAAAGCAAAGGACATCTGATCCTGGAAGGAATGAACAGGCGTAATGACGGCACCCTGTTTCCGGTGGAAGTAAATGTCACGTATATGACGTTGGGGGGAACAGACTACATGGTGGCGGTGGTACGCGACATCACAGAGCGCAAGTTGTCGGAACAGGCCTTGCGGACCAGCGAGGAGCGTCTGTCCAAGGCGCAGAAGATGGCCCACGTCGGCAATTGGGAATGGGACCTCGTTACCAACCAGCTCTACTGGTCGGAGGAAGTGTATCGTATTTATGGTGCGGAACCCGAGCAGTTCATTCCCACGTTCGATGCGGTCGGGAAGGTCATGCATCCCGATGATCTGGGACCTTTTCAACAAGCGGTGCATGCGGCGATATACGAAGGAAAACCGTTTGAGATGGACTACCGCCTCATTCGTCCCGATGGATCGGTAAGGACCGTACATACCATAGGCGAGGTATCCTATGACCCGACCGGCAGACCGCTCATCAAATCAGGTACGGTCCAGGATATCACCGAACAGAAAAAGGCGGCGGAAAAACTCCGGCAGAGCGAGGAGTTCGTCAGAAACATCCTGGACACCGTGGACGAGGGGTTCATCGTCCTTGACAGGGATTTCCGCATACTGACCGCCAATAAAGCATACTGCCGCCAGGTCGGCGAGACATGCGACGCGGTCATCGGCAGGCGCTGCTACGAGATGTCCCACAGGGCGCTCCGTCCTTGCTATGAGGAGGGGGAGGAATGCGCAGTCCGGCATGTTTTCGAGACAGGAGAGCCCCATGCAGCGGTCCACCGGCATTCGGACGCTAAAGGCGCCATTCTCTACGTCGAGACAAAAGCCTTCCCCATAAAGGACAGCACGGGCGTCGTTACGTCCGTGATCGAGACGGTCAACAATATAACAGAAAAGCACCTCCTAGAAGAGGAACGGCTGAAGACGCAGAAGCTCGAGGCCATCGGCGCGCTGGCCGGGGGGATCGCCCACGATTTCAACAATCTGCTGCAGGGAGTGTTCGGTTACATTTCCATGGCCAAGATGACCCTCGACAAAAAGGAACAATCCTTCACCATGCTTGAGCAGGCGGAACAGGCGTTGCATCTGTCCGTAAACCTCACCAAACAGCTCCTGACCTTCTCAAAAGGCGGAAAGCCGGTGAAGAAGAAGATATCGCTCCGGCCCGTGATCGAGAACTCCGTGAAGTTTGCGCTGAGCGGTTCGCGCGTTGACTATCGCATCGCGTTCGACGAGGACCTTTGGTCAGTGGAGGCGGACGAGGGACAGATCGGGCAGGTGATCCAGAACATCGTATTGAATGCCGACCAGGCGATGCCCCTGGGAGGCACGATAGCGATCCTCGCGAAGAATGTGCGGGCGCCGCAGAAGGGGCTCCCGAATCTCCCGGGAGAGGGAAGGTATGTCAAGATCTCGATCCAAGACAGCGGGATCGGCATTTCCGAGCAGTATTTGTCTAAAATATTCGACCCCTATTTTACGACCAAGGAGAAGGGAAGCGGCCTTGGACTGGCAACGTCCTACTCTATCGTCAGAAACCACGGCGGTGTGTTCGATGTCGTATCAGAGGTGGACCGGGGCACCACCTTTTCTCTTTATCTCCCGGCCATCGAAGCGGTCAAGGACGCTCCGGAAGCCCCGGCAGTCCCGCCTGGTGTCCGCACGGGAAGGGTCCTTGTCATGGATGACGAGGAACTGATACGGAGTGTCGCGGGAGAAATGATCAAGGCCCTCGGACATGAAGTGGAATTCGCGGAACACGGTGATGCCGCCATCGAGAAATACAGGTCCGGCGGGGAAGCAGGCCGTCCCTTTGATATCGTAATTTTGGACCTGACCATCCGCGGAGGACTGGGGGGGAAAGAGACGGTCCAGCAGCTTCTTGCGGCCGATCCCGGCGTTAAGGCGATCGTGTCGAGCGGCTACTCTGACGATGAGGTTTTATCGGATTATCACAAATACGGATTTGCGGCACGTCTGACAAAGCCCTATGATTTTGAGGAACTGAGAGGTACGCTGAATACCCTGCTGAGCAAATAATCGTCTCATCATTGTATTGACAGCCACCCGTTTGATATCCCGAATGCGCTGATCGGGGACACGGTATTACCCTCAAAAGGCCGGCTTCCTTTTCAGAACCGCTAATAATAAAGAATCGGCGGCACCGGATCCGAACCCCCGTCGAGAGCGCAGCTCTTTGGTGACACACACACCACCACGTCAGCCTAAGCCCCGAAAGTATAAGCACCGATTGTCCAAGATTTCTCATTTCTGATTACCAATCCCGCCGAACAGTCAATTGCGATTCTCAGCCAAGCCACACCCGCACTCCTTGCTTAATTTGCAAGCGCGTGATTAAAAACAGCACGTTTGTAAAACATCGATCGTGTTTCCCTCACTGTCCTCAAACATGCCATACAGGCGCGAAATCAACAGATTAGAGAATTAATCGCACGCCTATGCGAGATGGCACAGTCGTTGCTATATATGCAGCAAGGCGAAGAGAACATGAGACAGAGAAGCATTCGCACGTGAGAAGGTGCCGCCGGCATCAGGACGGAAAATAAATCGATGAGGACCAAGGGAGGAACATAATGAGACAGATAGCAATATACGGCAAGGGCGGAATCGGGAAGTCAACGACAACTCAGAACCTGGTCGCGGCGCTCGCCGAGGCCGGCCACAAATGCATGATCATCGGCTGCGATCCCAAGGCTGATTCCACGCGGCTCATCCTGAACCGCAAGGCGCAAAATACGGTCATGGACATGGCCCGGGAAAAAGGCACCGTCGAGGATCTTGAGCTTGGCGAGGTGCTGCTGCACGGTTTCAAGGGCATCAAGTGCGCGGAAAGCGGCGGGCCCGAGCCGGGCGTGGGCTGCGCGGGACGCGGCGTGATCACAGCCATCAATTTTCTGGAAGAGAACGGCGCCTACGGCGACGACACGGATTTTGTATTTTACGACGTGCTTGGGGACGTGGTCTGCGGAGGGTTCGCCATGCCGATCCGGGAAGGCAAGGCCAAGGAGATCTACA
>JBGPIG010000194.1:0-5362 GCA_041484745.1 Nitrospirota bacterium
GAGCAGTGCCGGGTACACCTCGTGGTCCCGGAAAAGAGCCTCTTCATGCAGAAAGAGGATAAGCCGAAGGCATCCGTCCTGCTCAAGCTCCGTTCAGGGCGGAGGCTTTCGCAGAGCCAGATCCAGGGGATCGTGCACCTTGTGTCCAGCAGTGTGGAAGGGCTTGACCCGAAGGACGTCTCGGTGGTGAACAATACCGGCGAGATGCTGACCTCCATCGCCGACGAGAACTTCGCGGCAACGGGAGGCCAGGCCGAGTATCAGCGGAACTATGAAAAGGACCTGGAAACGAAGGTCATCGGGATGCTCGAACCCGTTGTGGGAAAGGGCAAGGTAAAAGCGCGGATTGCCGCAAGCTTCGACTTCACCAAGGTTGAGAAAACCGAAGAAAAATATGATCCTGACGGCCAGGTCGCGCGGAGCGAGCAGCGGAACGCGGAGAAGACCTCGAACGGCACGACCGGCGGCGTTCCCGGCGTTGCGTCGAACCTTCCGGGGAAGCAGCAGGCCGCACCCCAGGCGGGCTCTTCAGCGCAGTCGGACAAAAAGAATGAAACGATCAACTATGAGATCAGCAAGACCATCAGCCATGTCGTCAATGCGTCGGGCGGGGTCAAGAGACTTTCCGTTGTTGTGCTCGTGGACGGCACGTATGCGGCGCCGCAGGGCTCGACGGAAAAGAAATATACGCCGCGCACCGAGGATGATGTGCGGCAGTTCGAGGACATGGTGAAAAAGGCGATCGGTTTCACGGCGGACCGGGGCGATGAGGTGAAAGTCGTCAACATGCCCTTCGAGATCGTTCCGCTGGAAGAGGCAGGTGAGACGGTCGCGGCTACTTCGTCGGTTATGCCCATGGTCATGGCTGCGGCGAAGTACCTCATTCCCCTCGTCGGCGTGGTCCTGCTGTTCCTCTTCGTCATCAGACCGCTCATGAAAACGTTGACCGCTCCCACGCCCGGGTCGCAGCCGATCGGCCTGCCGCAGACTGCGGCGGATCTGCAGAAGGCGATCGCGATGCCCGAGCGGTCTTCGCAGGACCAGCTCGTCGAATGGGCGAAGAAAAATCCGAAAGATGCGGCGAACCTTATTAAGGGATGGATTGAGGAGAAGTAGTCCGGGGTCCGGAGCGCGGAATTCAGAGTCAGATAAGGAGTTGTAGATGCCACTGAGCGGATACGAAAAGTCAGCGATATTCCTGAGCGCGGTCGGCGAGGACGCCGCGGCTGAAATACTAAAGGGTCTGGACGTCAAGGACATCGGCAAGATTACGATGCATATGACCAGGCTCAAGACCGTGTCCCGAACGACGATCGAAGAGGTGCTTACCGAGATCTCGGAGAGTGTCACGCGGGGCGATATCCGCGTCGGGGGGGAGGATTTCGTCAAAAAAATGCTGGCAAAAGGCCTGGGCGAGGAGGGCGCCAGCAAGATGCTCGAAATGGCTTCCAAGGAAGGGCCGCTCGACTCTCTCCGGTGGGTTGAGGCGAAGACCCTCGTCAATTTCCTCGTGACGGAGCATCCGCAGACCATTGCGCTCATAATCTGCCTGCTCGAGCCGACGCAGGCCGCGGAAGTGCTTTCCGCGCTTCCGGAGAACATCAAGGCCGATGTTGCCATGCGGATCGCGGAAACGGACCGGATCCCCGAGACCGCGATCGAGGACCTCAAAGAAGTGCTCAAAGGGCAGCTCGATATGGGCGCGAACAAGGGCAAGAAGCTCGGCGGCGCGAAGACCATCGCGGAAATCCTGAACCAGTGCGACCGTTCGACCGAACAAATGGTCCTCGGAAAGATCGAATCGCAGAACAACGTTATGGCGGACTCGATCCGCAAGCTTATGTTCGTGTTCGACGACCTCGCCAAGGTGGACGACCGCGGGATCCAGATGATCCTGAAGGAAACCGGCACCGAGGAGCTTGGGCTTGCATTGAAGACGGCGTCGGAGGTGCTCAAGACGAAGATATTCAAGAACATGTCCCAGCGCGCTGCAACGATCCTCAAGGAGGACATGCAGACACGGGGGCCGGTCAAGGTTTCGGATGTGGAAAAGGCCCAGCAAAACATCGTAAAGGTGGCAAGAAAGCTGGAGGCCGAAGGCAAGCTTATGCTCGCAGGGAGAGGCGGTGAAGAGCTTGTCGTATAAAAAGGACGTCGTGAAGAATGCGGACTTGGCTCGCTTTGATATGCCGGCACTAAAAAGCGATTATTTAGTCGGCCACTCCGCAGACCATATCGAACGGGATGCCTACGCGAAAGGGTTTGCAACGGGTGAAAAGGCCGGGTTCGAAATGGGCGAGCAGAAGGCGCAGGTATTGCTCGACAAGGTTGAGACCCTGATCAACGAACTCACGACGCTCAGGCAGAAGATCGTCAAGGAGGTAGAACAGCAATGCCTGGAGCTTTCGGTCAGCATCGCACGGAAGATCATCATCAAAGAACTGACCGTCAACCCCGAAGAGATCGTGAGGATGACGAAAGAGGCCCTCCTGAAGCTGGAGCGATCGGGGCAGATCACCATCAAGGTGAACCCCATCCTCTACGAATTTTTCACCAGACACAAGCCCGATTTGCTTGCGATCCATCCCGACATCGTGTTCGACGCCGATCCGTCGGTTTCCCAGTACGGCGCCGTTGTCATGGGGCCGATGGAAGACGTGGTAACGGACGTGGATGAACAGATCAAGAACCTTATCAAGGACCTTGGTGACCATTATGCCCGTGATTGACCTTGCACCCTATATTCGCGCGGTGGCCGATACCGAGCCCATGAAGGTTTACGGCAGAGTCGTCGAGATTACCGGGATCATCATGAAGGCGACCGGGGTGAAGGCGAGCATCGGGGAGTCCTGCAGGGTACTCTCGGGGGATATCGAGATCGAGGCCGAGGTCGTCGGCTTCCGGGACGGGAAGGTGCTGCTCATGGCGATCGGCGACCTCTCAGGGATAACATCCGGGAGCAGGGTACTCCCCGTCGGCAAGAAGGTGACGGTGCGGGTGTCGCCGGCGCTCATCGGACGGGTGATCAACGACCGGGGAGAGCCGATCGACGGCAAAGGGCCCATCGCAGGCATCGAGTACCCCTTGTATTCCACGACCCCGCACCCGCTCAAGCGGCGGCGGATCAACCATCCTATTGACCTCGGCATCAGAGCGATCAACGGTCTCCTGACCTGCGGCAAGGGCCAGAGGATCGGGATCATGGCCGGCTCGGGTGTGGGCAAGAGCGTGCTGCTCGGGATGATGGCACGGTACACCGCGGCGTCAGTGAACGTCATCGCGCTGATCGGTGAGCGCGGACGCGAAGTACGCGAGTTCATCGAGAAGGACCTCGGCGAAGAGGGGATCAAGAAATCAGTCGTTGTTGTTTCCACGTCGGAGCAGCCACCCCTGGCCAAGGTGCGGGGGGCGCTGGCCGCTACCGCTATTGCCGAATACTTCCGTGACCAGGGGAGCGACGTGCTCATGCTCATGGATTCACTGACCCGCGTGGCCATGGCGCAGCGCGAGATCGGCCTTGCCACGGGAGAGCCGCCCACATCGAAGGGGTACACCCCCTCCGTGTTCGCGCTCCTGCCCAAGCTCCTCGAGCGGGTCGGCACGTCCGAGGGCAAAGGGAGCATCACCGGCATTTATACGGTGCTGGTGGAGGGAGACGATATGTCTGAGCCTGTTGCGGACGCGTCCCGGGCCATCCTTGACGGTCACATAGTTCTGTCCCGGGACCTTGCCATGGAAAATCATTACCCCGCGATCGATGTTCTCCAGAGCATCAGCAGGCTAATGCCCGATATCATTGATGCGAAGCACAGGGAGCTGGCATCGAGATTTATGGACACCATGGCCGCATATAAGCGGGTCGAGGACATGATCAACCTGGGCGCGTATAAAGAAGGCTCCAACCCCAAGGTGGATTATGCCATCAAGATGATCGATAAGCTCAGGGCATATCTCCGGCAGGGTGTGGCGGATCGGCGGAACTTTGCCGACAGCCTGCAGGGCCTCTATCTCCTGTTTGAGGGCGCTGAGGGCAAGGCATGACCAGAAGACAGAAGACAGTCTCGAAGATCCTGGAGATCAAGGAGTTCAACAAGGAGCAGCTCGAATCCGCGGTCAGAAAGGCGCGGGAGCGGCTAACCCTCGAACTGGAAAAGTTGAAGGTCTTGGAAACGACGTATAACAATACGATCGCGGATTTTACGGTCAAACAGATGAGCGGGACCATCCCAGTCCATGAGGTCGACCTGTTTTCCACCTTTCTGCAACATGTCGGCGGACAGATCGAGCATCAGAAGAGTATTGTCGCCGCACACACTGCGGAGGTTGAGAAAAAGCAAAAGGCAATGGTCGAGGCCTACAAGGAGCAGCGCCTCTTTGAGATCCTGCACGACAAGATAGTGCAGGAGCAGCGCAAAGAGTCGGACCAGAGCGAGCAGAAAGAAATGGACTACACGTTTCTCTCGAGAAAGGCGAAGAGATGATAAGAACAGAGGACAGAAAAAAAGGGTACTGCAGGACAAGCGGAATGCTCATTCTCCGTTTGTCATCCGTCATCTGTCTTCTCGCCTCACCTCTCTTTGCCCAGGAAGATACGCTTAAGCTCATTGAGACCAAACGCATCGAACAGCAGGGAAAAGAGGAAACACTCAAACGGGAGGAGCAGCGGCTGAACGTTCTCAGGAAAGAGGTCGACGAGAAGATCGAAGCGTACACGAAGCTGCTTGCGCAGGTGGAGGCCTCGTTCAAGAAAGTGGAGCAGATTAAGGGCGAGAAGCTGGAGAATGTGGTCAAGGCGTACGAATCGATGCCTCCCGAAGATGCTGCCGTGAGATTGTCCGTGCTCGACAATCCCACCGCCCTTCTGATCATGACCAGAATGAAGAGCAAAAAGGCCGGGGCGATTATAGCGCTCATGGCGCCCCAGAAGGCCGCAGCGCTCACCAAGAGTATGACGGCCAGCCCGATAAAGAGCCAGTAGTAATGATTGCCTCTCCTGCCCCTCAATAAGTTGTGCAGGTTCTTTCGTAATACGTTGAAAATTGTCTGGAGCAGGAACCTCATAACACAAGCAAACTATAACGGTGACACAGATAAAATCGGATGGAAATATTATTTTCACTGATACGTCAAGGTGTTATCTGGGTTAAGCATAAGCAAATCCTCCGCTATCAGTATCAAAAACCTCAGCACTCGGCTTAACAGGTTGTTGAAAAAGTCGAAATACCCGGAATTGTCTTTCTGAGCCCTTTGCTTGTCGTTCAGAAGGGGCGAAGTGACTGAAGAATATCGTTTTTCCAAATAGTTGCGATCTTCACTTCGTTCAGGATGGTACATTGCAACTGTTTTTCAACAACCTGCTAAA
>JBGPIG010000195.1:0-5324 GCA_041484745.1 Nitrospirota bacterium
ATCTTTAAATATCTTCTGCTTCTGGTTTCCTCTGGTGATTACATGATAAAAGGCGCCTTCGTATTCAATTCGGGGTTTTCTGGCCATGACAGAGGATAGCAAATATCCAGACAGGTGTCAATAACTCAATCTTTAAGTCTGACCCCATACGCAGCCCCATACGCAGCCGTGCGCCGAGACTTTTCCGCGCGCCCTCAAACCGGGCCTCCCAAAGATAAATACTGATCGATTCCTTGACAACGTCGCTCTTGTTCCTCCCCTGGCTCTTTGCGAACTGGTCGAGTTCACGGGCGATCTTGTCGGGCAGACTTATTGACAGTACTGATCTCATAGCGAACCTCTTTTATAACAATACACTACATAAAATACATCTGTCAAGACGCTGTCACTGAAGCATGGAAAAGACCAAATATAACTTTACAACACCCGAGATAGTGACTAAAATTGTACCAACGAGGTGACGCATGATCAAACTGACGAACGTAAGCAGGACCTATGCGCACGGAACAAAAGAGATCCGGGCTCTGAGCAACATCACGCTCAACATCAACGCAGGTGAGTTCCTCTCGGTGATGGGGCCTTCCGGATCGGGCAAGAGCACGCTCCTGAACCTCATCGGCGGTCTGGACCAGCCCACGTCGGGAGAGATCTTTGTCGACAACAGGCCGCTTCACGGGATCTCTGACGACGAGCTTACGCTCATCCGGAGAAGACGAGTGGGGTTCATCTTCCAGTTCTTCAATCTCCTTCCCATTCTCACCGCAGCCGAAAACGTGGGACTTCCGCTCCTGCTCGAAGGCATCCCTTTTACAAAGGTCAAACCCAAAGCGGAGGCGCTCCTGCAGAAGGTCGGCCTCGGCGGGCGGGTCGAGCACCGGCCCGAGCAGCTTTCCGGAGGAGAGATGCAGCGTGTCGCCATTGCCCGCGCGCTCATCGCAAATCCCGCGGTACTTCTGGCCGATGAACCCACGGGCAACCTGGACTCGCGCACAAGCGCGGACATATTCGACCTTCTCAAAGGGCTTCATGCCGAAGGCCAGACCATCGTCATGGTGACCCACGATCCGAAAGCCGCATCCTACGGTACGCGCATCATCACCTTGAGGGACGGCAGTATCGCCGAAGACACGGCGGCAACATGATACATTCTTGACAGATTCGAAATGACTTTAATTTCACCGCCGAGACGCAGAGACGCGGAGAACGTCTTTTATTATTTATAACTATCATCGCAACTGAACACAGAAAGGCGTTACGTCAAAGAAAAATCCTTTTATCCGCAGATTTCGCAGATGGACGCAGATTTTACAATACATAATTCAGGTTTGTTTTAATCTGTGCAATCTATGTAATCTGCGGATAATGTTTTGACCTGGGCAGTTACTATTTTTTATAGGTTTTTCTCGGCGTATCAGCGCCTCAGCGGTAAATCATTATTTATTATCGGATCCTCTTTTTCAGGAAGGACAGAATGAATCTGCTGAACTTGCTTCGCCACATCAGCGTCAAGCGCATCCGGCTCCAGAAGGTCCACACGCTCATGACCGTGGCCGGAATCTGCCTGGGTGTCGCCGCGATCGTGTCTATCGGCATCGTGAACAAGAGCGTGATGCGCTCCTTCGAGGACTCGATCAACCGCGTGACCGGCCGGGCCGCGCTCCAGGTCACAGGCTCCGCGTCCGGGTTTCCCGAGGTCCTCCTCGAAACAGTCCAGAAAGTGCCCGGCGTCGAATACGCGGTTCCCGTTATCGATACCCAGGGCATCCTGGTCAACGCAAAAGAGAGCGCGCTCATGATCCTCGGCGTGGACGTCCTCCAGGACGGCAACATCCGCGATTACAAGCTCTCGGACGAAAACTCCGACATTCCCGACCCGCTCCTCTTCCTCGCCAGGCCCGACTCCATCCTGCTCACCCGGGAAATGGCTGAACGGGAAGGGATCACCATCGAGCAGAAGATCCAGGTCCAGACCGTACGCGGCATCCGGACCTTCCGCGTGCGCGGCCTCCTGAATCCCGAAGGACCGGCCAAGACCATGGGCGGCAACATTGCGATCATGGACTATCCCGCCGCACAGATGGCCTTCGGGAAAGAAGGCCGTATCGACAGGATCGATGTAAGCCTGCTTCGCGGCGAAAATATAGAGACAATGCGCGAGCGCATCAAAAAGGTCCTGCCCGAAGGATATGGCGTCGTTACGCCGGAAGGCAGAACAAAGCAGGTCGAACTCCTTATCTCCCACTTCCAGAAAAACATCAATCTCATCAGTTTCATCGCCGTGTTCGTCGGCATGTACCTGATCTACAATGCGGTCTCAATCTCCGTGGTCCAGCGGAGAAAAGAGATCGGCATCTTGCGCGCCCTCGGTACGACGCGGGGACAGATCATCGCCCTCTTCCTGGGAGAGACCGTCGTCATGGCCATTGTCGGCTCAGGCCTGGGCCTGGGCGTCGGCGTCCTCTTTGCCAAATCCGCGCTCAATGCCGTGGGCCAGACCGTGTCCGAACTGTACCTGAGGACATCGATCTCCGAGATCGCCGTCTCCGGGACGAATCTCGCAGTCGGGTTCGTGACCGGCATCGTCGCAAGCCTGGCCGCGGCATTGTTCCCCGCCCTGGCGAGCACACGAATCACACCGGTTTCGGCCATCCGCTCCGTGCCCTTTTCGGAGGAAGGTTTTCTTTCGGGGAGGAGGCTCCGGATCGCGGCGGCCTTCTTTGCGCTCCTCGCCGTCACGCTCCTCGTCCTGTATAAATCCTTCGAGGGCTCCCCGGTCCTGCACAGCACCATGAGTATGTTCAGCGCGACGATCTGCTTACTGCTCGGCATTTCACTGGCGATGCCGTCCGTGCTCCAGGGGTTTCTCGTTGTCTTCCGAAAAACCATCTCGCCGCGCATCGGCGCCGCAGGAAGACTTGCCGGTCTGAACCTCCAAAAAAACATCGGCCGGAATGCTGTGGCGGCCGCGGCAATATTCTACGGGATCTCGGTATTCGTCAGCTCCGCCGGGATCATCTACAGCACCAAGCAATCCGTTCTGGAATGGATAGACTCCTACGTTCGCGGCGACATCATCGTAACGTCGGGCCATCCCATCGCGACCACGGGTGCGCAGAACATCCCCATGCCCGTGGAGATGTGGAAGGACCTGGAGAAAGTGCCGGGCGTACTCTCGGCCGACCCCTTCCGAAAGATCTACATCGATTACAAAGGGAGGCGCATCCTGCTCCTCACCCTGGACATCGATCGCCGGATGCTGTACAGCCCTTTCAAGGTGGTAAAGGGAAATCGTGAAGATATGGTGCGGCTCCTGCCGAAACAGGACTATATCGCCGTGAACGAAGTTATTGCGGCCCAAGAGCACCTCAAACCCGGTGACACGATGCTCCTCCCTACTCCTGAGGGACCGGTCCCGTTCAAGGTGGCCGTCGTCAATGTCGACTACAGCTCGGACTCCGGCTCCATTCTCATGGACATGCACACCTACCGCCGGTACTGGAAAGAGTACCTTGCCGATTCGTTCTCGATCCGGGTGAAGTCAAAGGACAACGTCGAAGCCGTGCGGGATGAGATCACGAAAAGGTTCGGCAACGATCGGAAGCTCTTTGTGCTCCCTGCCCGCGAGTTCAAGAATGAGATCAAAAAGGTCATTGACCAGGGTTTTGCCGTCAACCACGCGATCAATATCATCACCCTGCTGATCGCCTGCCTGGGCATTATCGTCACGCTCCTCGCCTCCGTGCTTGAGCGGACGCGCGAGATCGGCATCCTCCGGTCCATCGGCATGCTCAGAAGCCAGGTGTCCCGTGTGGTGGTGATCGAATCCATGCTCCTCGGGCTGATCGGCGGCGTGCTCGGCGCCGGGGCCGGGGTCATCATCGGATGGATGAGCCTCGAGGGTTTCCTGAAGGGCGACTACGGCGCGAGCATGCAGTATCACCCCTCCTACATCTCGATCTTCTGGGCGATCGTTCTCTCCACCCTGCTTGCCGCACTGGCAGGGATCTATCCCGCGCGTCGAGCGGCAAAGACCAATATCGTGGAGGCGCTGGCGTATGAGTAACAAGTTCGGAGTCAGGAGTTCAGAGTTGGGAGTTATGAATGATAGGACGAAAGAAACAAATATCCGTATGAATAATGAATTCGATGCACAGAGAATCAAGAATGAAGTTCAAGACTTTTTTCGATGCCTTTCTCCGAACTCCCAACTCCCAACTCCCAACTTTGCCAGACAGGCATTACGGCTCCTGTTGGCAACAATCATTCTCTTCGCCCTGATGCCTTCGGCAGTCGCTGACGCTATGAGCGGCCGCGAAGTCTATGAAAAAGTCCACGAGGTACGGTCAAAGGCCCTCGACCGGAGGACCGAAGCCATCATGGTGCTCTTTGACAAGGGCGGAGGAATACGAACACGGACACTCACGGAGTACAGTAAGAAAGCGGACCCCGAAGCATACAAAGTGCTCGTGGTATTCAAATCCCCCCCCGACCTGAAGAACGTCGGCTTTCTGATCCACGCGCATACCTTTGCCGACCGCGACCTCTGGGCTTACTTCCCGGAATACAAACGGGTCCGGCGCATTGCCTCAAGCTCGCAGGACGATTCGTTTTTCGGGTCCGACTTTTCCTATGACGACTTCGGCGGCCCCCCGAACCTGGATGACTACAAGTTCACTATTTTGATGGAGGAGATCGTGGACGGCAAGCCGTGTTATGTAGTGGAAGTCACCCCCAAGATCAACCGCAAGTACACGAAATACACGGCATGGGTGTCAAAAGACCTCTGGATCCATCTTAAAATAGAATATTACCGGGAAAAAGACATCTACCGGACCGGTGTGTTTTCTGATATCAGGGTGATCGACGGCATCCCCACGGCATTCAAGATGAACATGGAGAACAGAAAGACCGGGCATCGGACCGAACTCACGATCGAGAGCATCAAGTATCACACGCAATTTTCGAACGATCTTTTCTCGCAGCGGTCGTTGGAGCGCGCCGGGAAATAAAAACGGCATGAAATCCTTGATTGAGGTGTTGTAAATGATGATGAGACGAACGATACTATCTGCGGGCATGTTCCTTGCGATATGCCTTGGTTCGACAACAAGCCTTGCCTTGGACCAGGTATGGCGGGTGAGCGACGGAAAGATCATCGATGGAAAGCAGCTGATCGAGGAAATCAAGGGAGCTAATATCATTTTTGTGGGAGAGGTCCATGATAACCTGAAACACCATAGAGACCAATTGAGTATTATAAAAGCACTCCGGGAGTTAAAAATTTCCACCGCTGTCGGACTTGAGATGTTCAGGGCAAACAGCCA
>JBGPIG010000196.1:0-5322 GCA_041484745.1 Nitrospirota bacterium
AGCGCGCGCTCTGCGAGCGCACCGTGGCCGACTTCTCGCCTGCCCGGTCCCCGCAGGGGCTTGGTCTCTCCCACACTGAATGGCGGGAAGTTATAATGGAGCATGAATGTTTTAAAGTACTCTCCCTCCAGGGAGTCGATGCGCTGCTCGTCCTCGGACGTCCCGAGCGTCGTAATGACCAGGGCCTGCGTCTCGCCGCGGGTAAAGAGGGCCGAGCCGTGGGTCCGCGGGAGCATGCCTACCACCGAACTGATCGGACGGATCTGGTCGGGCTTTCGTCCATCGGCGCGTATATTCTTCTCGAGGATGATCTTCCGGACCTCGTCCTTTTCCAGACCGAAGAATATCGTTGCTATCTGGAGGTTCCTCGTCGGATCGTCATTTTTGAGCTTCTGCTTGATCTCGTCGAGCAGGGCATCAAGGGTTTTCTGACGCTCCATCTTGTTCGGAATGATGATGGCCGTCAACAGCTGATCCATGGCCAGATCAGCCACTTGTTTTGCAAGGTCCTTATCGATTTCAACCGTTTTAACGGACCGCTTTGGTTTTCCGACCTTTGCAACGAGTTCGTTCTGGAGCGCGACGATCTTCTTGATCTCACGGTGCGCGGTTTCGAGGGCCTCAAGCATCTGGTCCTCGGACAGCTCGTTCGCCCCGCCTTCCACCATCATAATGGCGTCGGCAGTGCCCGCGACGACCAGGTTCAGGCGTGTGGTCTCAAGCTCCTTATGACCGGGATTGATGAGGTACTTTCCGTCGATGAATCCGATCCTGACGGCGCCGATGGGGCCCTTGAAAGGGATATCGGATATCGCGAGAGCGGACGACGAAGCGATCATGCCCATGAGGTCCATTGAGCTCTCTTCACCGATCGAGAGCACGGATGCGATGATCTGCGTGTCGAAATAGTACCCCTCGGGAAACAACGGTCTGATCGGCCGGTCAATGAGCCGTGACGTCAGGATCTCTTTTTCGGTCTGCCTTCCCTCGCGCTTGAAAAACCCGCCCGGGATTCTTCCGGCGGCATAGGCCTTTTCCTGATAGTCCACCGTCAACGGAAGAAAATCAACATTCACCCGTTCAACTTTCGAGGCAACGGCCGTTGAGAGAACGACGGTATCACCGTACCGAACAACGACAGCGCCGTTTGCCTGTTTGGCCATTAACCCTGTTTCCAGGATCAAACGTTTACCGCCTATTTCTGTTTCTACAGTTGTGACCATGAAACCTCACTCTTCCCATTACGTTCGTAATGCTATTTTCTTATGCCGAGCTGCTCAATAACCGTGCGATAGCGGTCCAGATCGTTCTTCTTCAGATAGTCCAGATGACGCCGACGCTGGCCAACCATGCTCAGGAGACCTCTCCGTGAATGATTATCATGTTTGTGAGCTTGCAGATGCTCCGTCAGATGGCTGATTCTTCCGCTGAGAAGCGCGATCTGCACTTCCGGAGAACCTGTATCTGATGGATGCCTGCGATACGTATTGATCAGACCTGTTTTCTTTTCCTTATCCATTCAACCGTCCCTCCTTTCCAAGGTATTTATAAAGCGACATAAAATATCATATTTACAGCATGTTGTAAAGCCTTTTTATTCACTATATCAAGAAAAAACCAAATCCGGTTTAAGTGCCCCTGCAACGATCCGTGCAAGGGCCAGGAGCCGGCCCGCGGGACTATGAAGCCTGACGCGGTCATTGCTGCTGATCGAGAGAGACCCCGGGCAGGATATCTGGTTCCCATGCAATACCCGTTCAGATTCCGCCTCGCTGATCGGGACCAGCGGAAATTCCGAAAGTGCTTCATCGATCGGCGTGATGACCTGATCGAGAGTGCCGGCAGCCGCCATATCGCGAAGCTGTTCCAGCGTCACAGCACGCTCGATACGATAGCGACCGGAACGCGTCCTCTCCAGGCGTGCGAGATGAGCTCCCATGCCGAGTGCGTCTCCCATCTCGGCGCAGAGCGTCCGAATATACACGCCCTTTGAACAGGTTACGGTGAAATCCACGTCAGGGTCCTTATAGGCCGTGAGAACGATACCCGAGATGCGAACAGGGCGAAGATTGAGCGGTTGCGCCCTGCCCTCCCGAGCCAGCTTGTAGGACGGCACCCCCCCTACCTTCACGGCGGAGTATGCCGGCGGCCGTTGCATGATCGAACCGGTGAAGCGCTGCATCACGTCGACGATCTTCTGCCGGTCCGGCGTCGCATACGATCTTGTTTCCAGAACACGGCCCTCGGCGTCGAGGGTATCGGTTGTCACCCCAAGCCGCATGACCGCTTTGTATTCTTTCTCCCCTGCTTCGAGATATTGGGCGATCCTCGTTGCCCTGCCCACGCAGAGTACGAGCACGCCGGTCGCAAGCGGATCGAGCGTTCCAGTATGGCCGATCCGCTTTTCGCCGATAATCCTGCGCACGCTCTCCACAACGTCGTGCGAGGTCACGCCCGACGGTTTGTTGATGTTAAGAACTCCGTCCATGGAGATCACGCCCTCGTTCCCAGTTGCATCGTAATAGCCTTGCCTACTTCGCTGATCACCCTGTTTTTGACTTCCTCGATCGTTCCGTCAAGTACGCCCCCCGCGGCATTTTTGTGACCGCCGCCGCCGAACGACTGCGCAAGTCCGGAAAGATCGACCCGTCCCTTGGAGCGAAGGCTTATTTTGTATTGTGCCGCGGCGTTCTGCCGGAACAGGACCGCCACCTCCACGCCCTTGACCGAGCGGACAAAATTAACGAAATTATCCGTGTCTTCCGCTGTCGTGCCGGTTTGTTGGAACAGTTCATCGGTCACGACTACCCATGCCGCTCGACCATCCGCGCTTTGTTCCATGCCGGCGAGAATGGACCCCAGGAGTTTCAGTCTCCGGTAAGCAAAGGACTCGTATACGTTCTCGGTCACCAGCCAGGGGTCTACCCCGGCGTCGAGCAGCGTTGCCGCTATGCGCAAGCTTTTCGGCGTCGTATTTGAATACCGGAAGGACCCCGTGTCGGTAAGAATAGCCGCATACAAGCAGAGCGCTATGTCACGATCCAGAGGCACGCCGAGTTCCCGAATAAGATTGTATACCATCTCGCCGCATGCTGATGCGTCGGGGTCCAGCCAGGTAAGCGGCCATTCGCGGGGATTCGTAATGTGGTGGTCGATATTGATCAGGATATCGGCCGGATAGGACTTCTCAAAAAGACCCGTCCGGGGAGGGTCTGCGTCAACAACGATGAACGCATCATACCGGCCCTGTACAGGCCTCCCGATCCTGATCCTCTCGTTCTGCGGCAGAAAACGATAAATTTCCGGCACCGGATCCAGATTGTGCATGGTCACCGTCTTGTTCATTTTTTCCAAGGCGAGCATGAGTCCGAGCTGAGACCCGAGGGCGTCTCCGTCCGGGCTTTTGTGTGCGGAAATAAGAACGGTCTTGCATCGTTGCAGCGTTTCTGCAATGTTCGCGGGGTTACTCATGCTTTGGGTCTTTCTCTTCCTCTTCCGTCTCCGTTGATCCCTGCTTTTGCTCGATCTCGTGGAGGAGCTCCATGATATGCGCCCCCTGCTCTACCGTGCCGTCAAAACGGAACAGGATCTCCGGAACGCACCTCATGCTCATCCGCCTTCCCAGCTCAGACCGGATGAATGCAGAAGCGCTTTTCAAACCTTTGAAGGTCTCTTCCTTGTCTCCGCCGTAGATGCTCACAAAAACTCTGGCGTTCCGGAGATCATCGGACAGTTCAACATCGGTCACCGTAACAAACCCTATTCGGGGGTCCTTGATCTTGCGCATCAGGATTTCGGCGATCTCCTGTTTCATTTGATCGGCGACGCGAACTGATCTTTTATATGTTGGTTTGGCCATAGATAACATCAGATACCAGAACACAGACGTTCAGACGACAGACTCGTTTTTACCCTGCTTCAGTCTGTACACTGTCCTCTGTGCTCTGTTATCTGCCTCTAAAATATCTCTATATGATAATCCAGCAGGCTTATTTCCGGCACACTACGAACCATGTTCAGCACATGGTCCAGCGTCTGGTTGAGGTGGGATTTATCATTGCTCACGGCCGCCACTGCCAGGGATGCCTTCTGCCAGAGATCGTTGTCGTCGATCTCCGCCACCGAGACATTAAACTTGTTCCGTATCCTGTCCTTCAAGCTGCGGAGAGAATGTCTTTTATCCTTGAGCGACCCGCTTTCGGGAACATGGATCTCTATGGTACAGACACCGATGAACATAACAATGAAAGGAAATCCTGAGCTCAAAGGGCAAGGAAATTTTCACCACAAAGGAACCAAGACACGAAGAAGGTCTTAAAACGAATGGGTTGATCAAATCCTGAAGCCGCGCATGCACTTCTTCGTGCCTTCGCGTCTTCGTGGTAAATTTTGGTTTCGTCTTGTCCTGGTCTGTATAGTGCGTTTGTTCTACAATTTGCCTGCCACTTTGTCGATCACAAAGGCCTCGATGATGTCACCGACCTTGACGTCGTTGAAGTTCTCGATCCCGATGCCGCACTCGTATCCCGCCTGCACCTCGCGCACGTCATCCTTGAACCGTTTGAGTGAATGGAATTTCCCCGTGTTCACGAGCACATTGTCACGGATCACCCGGACGCCGTCACACTGCCGGGAGAGGACCCCTTCCACAACGTACGACCCCGCGATCGTACCGACCTTGGACACATGAAAGGTCTGGCGCACTTCGGCGCGTCCGAGGATACGTTCCTTGAGGGTCGGCTCGAGCAGTCCCTCCATGGCGGCCTTGATATCGTCGATGGCGTTATAGATGATGTTATACAGCCGGATGTCTACACCCTCGCGCTGGGCGAGTTCGGTCGCCTTCGGCTCCGGACGGACGCTGAATCCGATGATGATCGCGTTCGATGCGGCCGCGAGCATCACATCCGTCTCAGTGATGGCGCCCACGGAACTATGAATTACCTTGAGCTTGACCACCGCAGTGGAAAGTTTTTCAAGAGAATCCACGATCGCCCCGGCCGACCCCGACACGTCCGCCTTGATCACGATATTAAGCTCCTTCACCATGCCTTCCTGGATCTGCGTGTGGAGGTCTTCGAGCGTGACCTTCTTTATCGTGCCCATATCGGTGGTCCGTTGCTTGGCCTGCCGGAGTTCGGCTATCTGCCGGGCCTTGCGCTCTTCCTCCAGAACAACAAAACGATCGCCCGCAAGAGGCACACTGGAAAAACCGATGACTTCGGCCGGCATGGACGGTCCCGCGCGCTCCACCCGTTCGCCCTTGTCATTAATAAGCGCCCGTACCTTTCCGAACTGAGAGCCGGTCACAAAAAAATCACC
>JBGPIG010000197.1:0-5261 GCA_041484745.1 Nitrospirota bacterium
CGGCAAGATCGGCGACGGCAAGATCTTCGTCTCGAACGTGGAAGACGTCATCAGGATCCGTACGGGTGAAAAAGGGGATACAGCGATTTGAGAGATTGCGGTCTATTCTCCCGGGGGTTGGCATGTTCCATAGCATGCCGACCCTTTTTGTTCGTCCGGTTGGCCGATAGCCAGAAGATGCCCCCAACGCATTACTCCCCCAACCGTTTCCCCGCCTTATAGGCTTCTGTCATCGCAGTCGGATGTTTCAAAATATCTCCCTTGGCATCAACACCGCTATAGGCCAAGGTTTCGTGCTCGGGCACGCTCACGGTCCTGAAGAACCCTTTTGCCGTGGCTTCGGCGCAGCGAAGTCCATCTTCCTTTTTCATGCCGCCCACGAGGAGGAGAAGACCTTTGCGTCCATGCGGACCTGCGGGGATGGGCTTCTTCAATAGATATTTTTCGCACCAGAAGGATTGGCACCGATCAATCATGGCTTTGGCTTGAGCGCTTAGGCTGTAGAAAAAGATCGGGGAGGCGAGGATGATCCGATCTGCAGCCCGGATCGCATCAAAGATTTCCGTCATCGCGTCTGTGTGGATGCAAACACCGGTCTTAACACAACCGCCGCAGTCCTGACAGGGTTTTATGTCCAACATGTTCAGATGATAGACCTTGATGTCGTGGCCCGCTTCCTGTAGAGGTTTGAGCGCCTCGTTCATCAGGACCTCGGTATTCCCTCCCAGGCGCGGGCTGCCGTTGAAGGCGATGATCTTCACGGGTTATTCAGCCTTTTTAAATGCCGGCTTCTTTGATTTGCAGACCGGGCAGTCATCGGGGGCTTCGCCTTCAACGGTGTAGCCGCAGACCGAGCAGACGCAATAATCAACGTCAACAGTGCTCCCGAGGCTGTCGAGGGCCTTTTGATACAGCGCCGCGTGTATCTTTTCCACTTCGTTCGCGTAGTTGAAGCTTCTGAGCGCGCCCTGGATTCCTGCCGCCTGCGCATCGGCGATCATTTGGGGGTACATCTTCCGGAACTCGTAAGTCTCGCCATTGATGGCGGCCATCAGGTTCTCTTTTGTTGACCTGACCAGGCCGAGTTCCCTCAAGTGATTGTGTGCATGGATGGTCTCGGCAGCCGCCGCTGCCCTGAATAACTTCGCCGCCTGCGTGAAACCCTCTGTCTCAGCCTTCTTCGCAAAGGCGAGGTATTTTCTATTGGCCTGGGACTCCCCGGCAAAAGCATCCTGCAGATTATTGTCCGTTTTCGACATAGTTGTATTACTCCTTTCGATAAAAAACAGTGAGTTCACGAGTGCCTGGCGCCTCTCCTGGCGGAGAGGGGGTGAGGCAGGGGCAAACCACTTCACTTCGTTCACCCCTGCCTCGGGGGAAAAGGAATTTATTTTATACGGGCATCAACTGCGGTCCAGTTGATGTTCTTGAAGAACGCTTCAATGTAATCTGCGCGTTTGAGGCCGTAATCGATCATGAATGCATGCTCAAATACGTCCATGATCAGAAGAGGGTTGCACCCAGCAGGGTGGGAGACGTCATGCTCGTTGATCCAGAAGTTGATCAGCCTGCCGGAGACAGTGTCCTGATACAGGGCAACCCAGCCGATCCCGCGCATGGCTCCGGTCGCCCGGAAGTCCTTTTCCCAGGCCTCGTAACTTCCGAAGCTTGCAGCTATTATTTTGGCTGCTTTGCCGTCCTTGTTGAGGCCACCCTTGCCGCCCAGGTTCTCAAAGTAATATTCATGGAGCCGCATGCCGTTGAATTCCCAGCCAAGTCTTCTCTTGAGTTCGGAAAATTCGGGTGTAGCGGTCTTGCCGTCCTTAGCCATCTGGTCGAGGGTGTCGAGCACCTTGTTCGTATTGGTGACGTATCCCTGGTAAAGGGTAATGTGGTTCTTAATTATGGTTTCGCTGAATCCCTCCATTCCAACAAGCTTTGCATAATCCTTTGCTATGTAGGGCATGATCGTCTCCTCCGTGGACATGTGAATTCACCGCCGATAGGGTATAGTATAGCAGAGAAAAACTCTTTTCGGTCGCTGCGGACCGTGAATGTGCTCACGTGTTAATGTTCCGTTTTCTCTCTCTCGAATACCCGGTGATTGCAAAAGATACAGACCGTTTCCGTTTTTTCTGACCAGAGACCTACCTCGCCGCCGCACTTGGGACAGTTCGTGATGAGTTCCGGAGCGAGAATGAATTCCGCAGTGGTGGTGTTTTTTTTAAGCTTTGGCAGGTTCTCTTTCATTTGCCTTCCTCCATCCTGCCTGTGCAAGACGTTCCATACGCTTGATCCCCCAGGTCTTGAATTCTTCAAAGTAACGTTTCCGGTCGGTTTTGGCGAGCTGCAAAAGCGCATTTCGTTCTTTGGCTGAGTCAATATGGTCTCTCGGATATACGCCCCGCCAGGTACAGTACCCTTCATCGAACAGGAACTCCGGCGTTACGCCGGAAGCAGGGGATACCTTCTGCAACAGGAACCGTGCCGCCTCCATATTATACTCGATGATCCATCCGTTGTCCGAGAGCATGATTGTATTATCGTATGGGACGTCATGCGAACAGGTCGGGCAGTATAGTTCGGCGACAGTGTCAAAAGGGAGAATCTCGTCCCTAAAATTAAAGCTGGCGCTGTTCTTGCCACAGCTACATTTCCTTGCATGGTCTATGCACATCGTGATCCCCCTTGATTAGTTTTTTGTAATGGTGTCTTTGCAGTACATTTCGGGCAGAGCCCGTAAAACTCAACATGAGCATTGATAAGGGTAAATTCCTGCTTCACGCTCTCAAGAAGTTCGAGCGAACGGACAGGTGGAATGTCGATGATCCGCTTACAGGAAACACATATCAGGTGGTTATGACTCCCGGCCTGAGGGTCGTAGCGTTTCTTGCTAGGATCGATCGTAAGCTCGACTATCCTCCCTCTCACCTTCAGGGCTGTGAGCGTCGTGTAAACCGTCGCGAGCGACAGGGTTGAAAATTTTTTCAGAACAGCGCCATAGATTTCTTCGGCCGAGGGATGTTGTCTATTTCCCTCCAGGTAATCAAGGATTGCTATCCTCTGAGGTGTGAGTTTGAATCCTATGTCCCGATATTTTCTCATATAGCTTAAACGAGAATGATTATAATCAAATAAAAGCTATTTGTCAATAATAATTTTTGCCATGCTCAAAGCCGGTCTCAGTCATACCGATCCCGGGCGGGAAGTCCATTTCTCTCTCGGATTATCTCGCAAGACGGTTCCTGTACGGATAGGGCACGGTACCAATGTCGACTACTTCTGTATTCGTATCTGATACTGTTGATAGTTATTATTACCTTAATTAAGCGACGATTACCATGACGGGCGTCATGTTCTGTCGGGTATTCTTTGTAGTGCTTATTGCTCATGAAATAAGCATATGCTCAAAATATCATCTTTAATATATCTCGGTAGGGTGAGAGGAATCCGACTAATACCCTAATAGTGTCATAATAACAGTTAGTTCATGAAGTCATGTTTCTGAGGTCGAGTGGCACAGGCTTTGCTAAATATGAAAGCAGTCATGAATAAAATATATACAATTACTCGTTCCGTAAAGGGAGGATTAAAGGGAGGATAGTGTTCAATGGAAAAAAGACGTTTGTTCAGAATGGTTGTGGTCATGCTGCTCTCACTGGCGGTATTCGTACCGCTTGCGGTCATGGCCCAGGATGCAGTTCCCGTTTCATCAGCCGCTGTTGCCGTAGCCAAGGTCGATTCCGGTGATACTGCATGGATCCTGGTATCAACGGCTCTCGTGATGCTCATGACGCCGGGGCTCGCCATGTTCTACGGCGGTATGGTGCGGAGAAAGAACGTACTTGGGACGATCATGCACAGTTTTATCGCCATCGCTTTGGTCAGTCTTCAATGGGTATTCTTTGGGTACTCGCTCTCGTTCGGCCCTGATGTGAAGGGGCTCATCGGCAACTTGAGCTGGGCGGGGTTGAGCAATGTCGCGCTTACGCCGAACACCGATTATGCGCCGACGATCCCGCATCTCTTGTTTATGGCATACCAGATGATGTTTGCCGTCATTACGCCGGCGCTCATTAGCGGGGCGATCGCGGAGCGGATGAAGTTTTCCACATTTCTCATCTTCACTCTGGCCTGGACAACGGTTGTATATGATCCCGTGGCGCACTGGGTCTGGGGCACGGGCGGCTGGCTCAAGAACCTCGGGGTCCTGGATTTTGCGGGAGGCATAGTGGTCCACGCCACGTCGGGCTTTTCCGCCCTTGCCGCCGCTCTTTATATAGGAAAGAGAAAGGGCTTTTTGCGTGAGCATATGCCGCCCCACAACCTGCCGATGACCGTGCTCGGCGCCGGGCTTCTCTGGTTCGGGTGGTTCGGTTTCAACGCAGGGAGCGCCCTGTCTTCCGGAACCTTGGCCACCATGTCGTTCCTGACGACGCACATAGCCGCTTCAGCCGCGACAATCACCTGGGTCCTCGTCGAATGGATGCACCGGGGGAAGGCGACGATGTTCGGGGCCGCGACCGGTTCCATCGCCGGTCTCGCGACGATCACGCCCGCAGCGGGCTTTGTCGGTCCCCTGCCGGCGTGCTTCATCGGCATTGCGGCAGGCATGATCTGCTACGTTGCGCTGAATGCAAAGGCCAAGTTCGGGTATCACGATTCCCTCGACGCGTTCGGTGTGCATGGCGTGGGAGGGACCCTGGGAACGCTCATGGTCGGCCTGTTCGCATCAATTGCCATCAATGCTGCGGGGGCAAACGGGATGTTCTATGGGAACGCAAAGCAGTTCTTTATCCAGGCGGGAGCCGTGGTCCTGGTTGCCGTGTACTCCTTTGTCGCCAGCTACCTGATGTTGAAGGCGCTCGATGCGACGATGGGCCTGCGCATTGACGCGGAGCAGGAGACGGAAGGGCTTGACCTCAGCCAGCACGGCGAAGCCGGGTACGCGCTGTAATAGTGCTGTAATAGTTAAGAAGAAAGTGGCGAAGGAGCGAGGGGGTGAATCGGTGCACAGGAGAAGGCTTGCACGGTCACCGCTTCTTCGATTCCCCCTATTGGTGGTTCGGATCATTGTTTTTCTGGACAATGTACACGCCGACAAGGATGGCGATTCCACCGATGATCTGAAGGAGAGTGATCTGTTCTCCGAGAAACAGCGCTGCGAAAAGGACGGCTACAAAGGGCACAAGGTAGTGATACACGATGGTCCTGGTGATGCCGATCTTTTTCACACCCTGGTACCAGAGCGTGAAGGCGAC
>JBGPIG010000198.1:0-5147 GCA_041484745.1 Nitrospirota bacterium
AACTTCGTCAAAATACGGTGCAACCCAACCGCCATCTTTGCCACCGCCTGATGTATCTTCCTTAGGTCCCCCAGGTGCTTGCATTACTCCATCTAATGTAATCATTGACAAAACGATTATTTTTCTCATGTCCCTCCTCCTTCGTTACAATTATACCTCAAAAGTTTAATCGCAACTCCGGGTTGAATTCCCCGTCGCTTGCGACGTAATCGCTTTTGATACGGTTCTCAATACCTCACTGCTTGCGGCGAGGATATTTATTGTCTAAAACATTTTTATCTTTACTTGTGTTAAGCACCGATTGATTTCAGGAATTTTTTTAGGGCTTCTTTCGGGTGCCATTAACTAGTGTATGATGGGACGTGGGTATTCGGGTCCAATTCGGGCACCCATTCCGGCGCAATTCAGGCAGCCGTTCCGATTCAATTCAGGCATCCATTCCGGTCCATTTCGGGCACCCTCTAACGCATAAAACGAAGCTGGGTAAATTCTACTGATTCGTATATCCTGTCTCCTCAAAATTTGATTCTAAGGAGAGCAGGATGTCGAGAGAAAGAATACCCGTGCGAACAATCAAGGAAGTCCTTCGTCTCAAATGGGCATGCGGCTTGAGCCGTCAAGCCGTATCTAAGAGCTGTGGTATAGCCAGAAGCACCGTTGACGAGTATACAAAACGCGCCAGGCAGGCTGGATTGTCATGGCCCCTGTCGGCAGAGCTGGACGATACCGCTCTCGAGAATCTCCTCTACCCTCCTGTCATCGTTTTAGATTCCCCGCGCCCGCTTCCCGTCTGGGCCGACATCCACCGAGAGCTCGCACGCAAGAACGTTACCCTGATGCTTCTCTGGGACGAATACAAAGCGCAGTATCCCGAGGGCTATCAATACAGCCAGTTCTGCGACCTCTACCGCGCCTACGCGAAAAAGCTCGACATCTCCATGCGCCAGGTTCACCATGCAGGAGAGAAACTGTTTGTTGATTACTGCGGCCAAACAGTCCCGGTCATCGATAAATCCACCGGTGAAGTACATGACTGCCAGGTCTTCGTGACCGTTCTGGGCGCCAGCAACTTCACGTATGCCGAGGCAACGTATACGCAGGGCCTTCCGGACTGGATCGGTTCCCATGTCCGGGCCCTTGAGTTCATCGGCGGTGTGCCCGAGATCCTGATCCCCGACAATTTACTCTCCGGCGTAACCAAGGCCTGCCGCTATGAGCCAGGCGTCAATCGCACGTATCAGGAGCTGGCGGTTCACTATGGGGCTGCGGTCATTCCCGCCCGGGTCAGAAAGCCCAAGGACAAGGCGAAGGTAGAGGCCGGGGTCCAGCTCGTGCAACGGTGGATTCTGGCCGCCCTCAGGAACCGCACCTTTTTCAGTCTCGGAGAACTTAACGCCGCGATCCGGGAACTGCTGGATAAGCTCAATAACCGGCCTTTCAAGAAGCTCTCCGGCAGCCGCATGGGCCTGTTCCTTGCGATTGATAAACCGGCGCTGCGGCCGCTACCCGCTTTTGCCTATGAGTACGCGGAATGGAAAATAAAAAAACGGCCCGGCATTGATTATCACATAGAAATTGACGACCACTACTATAGCGTCCCTTATCAACTCCGCAACGACTATCTGGACGTCCGGCTCACCGAATCCATCGTAGAGGCCTTTTTCCACAACAAGCGGGTAGCCTCGCATATCCGGTCCTATGCCAAGGGAAGATATACGACGATCTCGGAGCACATGCCGAAGGCCCATCGGGACTATGCGGAATGGACCCCGGAGCGCGTGATCCGCTGGGCATCTGAAACCGGCAAAGCAACGGCAGAGCTGGTTACAGCTATTCTCTCAAAGAACCTTCATCCACAACAGGGCTTCCGCTCCTGCCTGGGGATAATCACCCTTGCCAAAAAGTTTGACAAAGAACGTGTCGAGGCCGCATGTAAGCGGGCACTCACCATCGGGGGGATTAGCTTCAAAAGCGTCAAGTCCATCCTCGAAACCGGCTTGGACAAAAAGCCTTTGCCGGAGGCGAAACCCGCATCGCAGACGATCACTCACACCAACATCAGGGGCAGCGAATACTATCACTAACCGAAAGGAGATCATTATGTTAGTCCATCCCACGCTTGCCAAGATCGAACAGCTCCGGTTGTTCGGCATGGCAAAGGCTTTGCGCGAACAACAGCAGAATCAAAAAGCAACTGCTTTAAACTTCGAGGAGCGGCTCGGGCTTCTCGTTGACCGCGAGATGACTGAACGGGAGAATAGGCGGCTTACTACGCGCTTACGGGCCGCAAAACTGAGAATCTCGGCTTCCATCGAAGACATCGATTTCCGTCAGCCCCGGGGGCTGGACAAATCGCTCATCCTGTCGCTAGCGTCGAACCAGTGGATTACCGAGCACCACAACTTGCTCATCATCGGCCCGACCGGGGTCGGCAAGAGCTATCTTGCCTGCGCCTTGTCACACAAGGCCTGCCGTGACGGTCATGTCGTTATGTATCAGAGGCTGCCGCGGCTCCTTGAAGAACTGGCCCTGTCGCATCATGACGGACGGTATCGTAAGCTGATGAAGTCGCTTCTCAAAGCGGACCTTCTTATCCTCGACGATTTCGGCCTCGCACCTCTCTCGACGGAGCAGCAACGGGATCTCCTAGAGATCATCGAAGATCGCTATGATCGAAGGTCAACTCTCGTGACCAGCCAGTTGCCTGTAAAGCACTGGCACGATATTCTGGCCGATCCGACCTTAGCCGATGCGATCCTGGATCGACTGGTACACAATGCCTACAAAATAGAACTGAAAGGAGAATCGATGAGAAAGAGCAAATCAAAGATCAATCGTTGACAAGTAATAATCGCTGTGACATAGTAGCTCAACCCAGCGTTCGTTCACCCCGTTAGGAGGGTGCCCGAATTAAATCGGAATGAGTTCCTGAAATGAATCGGAACGGCTGCCTGAATTGACCGGTATACCCAGGGACGGAAACCGCCCCTCTATTTACGAATATCCGTTAATACTGGGGCGAAAATTAGACGTTATTGCAAAGTAATGTACTTTTTTAGCAACTGCGGATTTCGCCCCTCCAAATACGGATTTATGGAATTGGAGGGGCGGAAGTTATGCAAATTTGGTGGATTGGTGGAATTGAGTATATTTCATGCCTTCGGGCCTGTCAAGGAAAGATAACTGCCTTGACAGGTGAACATATGTTCACTATACTGTGCCTATGCCGGTCGAGATCAATGAACCCATAACAGTAGGCGCGGTTTTCAGCCGGGGAGAGATCCAGCCCCTGTGGTTCTCCTGGAGCGGGAGACAGATCCGGGTCCGTGAGACCACGTTCATCTGGAAAACATCGGAAGGAAGCGCGCGTATTGTCCACTTTTCCGTTACCGACGGGCAGGGGTTGTATGAGATCTGCTACAACGCCAAGACACTTCTCTGGAGGGTCCTGAATGCGGATTGCTGAGTGCAGAAAAAGAAAGATCCTTCATATCGATATGAACGCCTTTTTTGCGTCCGTGGAGCAGCGGGCGAACCCGTCCCTCCGGGGCAGGGCCATGGCCGTGATCGGTTCGCTGCACCGGGGAGTTATCCTCTCGCCGTCCTACGAAGCCCGGGCCTTTGGCGTTAAGACCGGGATGACCTATCGTGAAGCGAAAATGGCCTGTCCGCATCTTCTGCTGGCGCCCGCGGACCCTGCCAAATATTCCCACACGTGCGAGGAATTGCTCGGAATCTGGAAGGATTTCACCCCCCTGGTCGAGCTCTTTTCCATTGATGAGGCCTTTCTCGATGTGACCGGGTGCGAGCGTTTGATCGGCGACCCGGTACAGATCGCGATCCGGATCAAGGAGCGGATCTGGCAGGAAAAGGGGCTTACCTGCTCCATCGGCATCGGGCCGAACAAACTGCTTGCAAAACTCGGGAGCGATATGAAAAAGCCCGATGGCCTGGTGATCATTTCTCCGGATGACGTTTCAGAAGTGCTGGAGAACCTGAACGTAAAGGAGATCTGCGGCATCGGTCCCAGCCTCACACAACAGCTCGCGGCAATGGGTATCAGGACCTGCGGCGAGCTCGGCCGCGCTTCATTGCGCGATCTGACCGCGCGGTTCGGCCTGGTGGGTGAACGGCTCCGCAATATGGGGCTTGGCATTGATGATGACCCCGTTGTGCCGCTTGCAACGCAGCATGAGGAAGAGGCAAAGTCCATGGGCCACAGTATGACGCTCGATGAGGACTGCTCCGACCTCTCTCTGATCGAGCGCCATATCCTGCAGCTCTCCGAAAAAGTTGGGCGCAGGCTCAGGCGCGGGCTGTACAGCGGCAGGACCGTATCCGTGGTCCTCAGGTATGCTGATTTTCAAACTTTTACACGCCAAAGAAAACTACACCATGCCGTCAACCACGGGCTCGATATTTACGAAGCGGGGCGAAGTATTCTGCGTGATATCGATCTCCGTCAACCAATACGGCTTGTCGGCGTCAGCGTATCTAATCTTGAGAAGAATGTGGAGCAAATGCCGCTGTTCTCCGAAGAACGTAAACGGAAGTTCATTGCCGAGGCCATGGACGAGATCAACGACCGGCACGGCGCCTTTACCGTGACCTGGGGCACGCTCGCGGACCGGTATTTCCATGAACGAGTCATCTCCCCGGCCTGGCGACCGACGGGGGATAGAAGCTATTAATGGTGAATTAGGAATTAAGAATTAGGAATGCTAAACGAAACACGAGCTGTCATTCCCGAATTGTTTAATCGGGAATCCAGTTGTTTCTGAGCGCACTCCTGGTTGGAAAGGATCTTTCTTGGCAAAGAACATTACTCCTCGTCAACAAAAAATCTACGAGTTCATCCGCTCTGTGCTCGACAAACGCGGCATCCCTCCTTCCATGCGCGAGATCGGGGAGCACTTCGGCATCCGCTCCACGAACGGCGTCACCGGCCATCTTGCGGCGCTGGAGCGGAGCGGGCTTATTACGCGCGCGCGCGGCACCTCCCGGGGGATCATGCTCACTGAAGGTAAACGGTCGACGGCTGCTATCCCGTTGCTCGGCCGGGTGGCCGCGGGTGCGCCGGTCCTTTCTCCGGAGAACCGGGAAGGTGACGTGATGGTCGATCTGTCCCTTTTTTCTCTCAAGAGCAG
>JBGPIG010000199.1:0-5136 GCA_041484745.1 Nitrospirota bacterium
AACGTTCCCATGAGGATCTCGCCGACAATAGTAAGAAGGGCGGGCCGTGACTCGGCGGCGCCGAAGGTGTCAACGCTCCTGACCGCATATCCGTCCATGGTAGAGCGGTCGAATTCGGGGAGGTCTTCAGGCGAGACTATTTCCTCGGCCAACACCCTGCCGAGGGCATGGCTGATAGGGATTGTTTCGGGAGCGGGAGTCTGTACCGTGAAATGCGCTGCAAGCGCCTTGAGCGCGTCTTCTCGTGTAACCACGCCGGTACGACCAAGCATATCTTTGAGAGTCATGAAAACTCCACGCAGTAAACTCGTAACTGCTCAGGTCAATATATTATCCACAGATTACGCCGATTCACAGATAAGAACAAACCTGAATTGTTTTTAAAATCTGCGTCCATCGGCGAAATCTGCGGATAGAAGGTTATATCTCTGGGTAACGCACTTCTATGTTCAATTGACCAGTGGAAATCATAGAGAATCAAGATGCTTCAGTGTCAAAGGTTCCCTCTTTTCTCTGTGCCTCTGTGTCTCTGTGGCAATAAATGCCGAATCACTTTCCCTCCGCCTTGGCCTTGATCTTCCGCACGTACGAAGCGGCGCGCATGCCCGCAACCGAGCCCTCACCCGCCGCGGCCACGATCTGCATCCCGCCGCAGGTGCAGTCACCGGCGGCGAACACACCCTCGAGGTTCATCCGTTGGTGTTTGTCCACGATCAAACAGCCGCGGTCATCGGTCAATCCACCCGCTCTGAGAATAAGCTGCGAGATGGGCGTGGAGCCCAAGGCGATAAAAACGCCCTCGAGGGGAAGCACGCGCTCGGAGCCGTCATGGGTGATCTTGAGACCCGTGACCAATTCATCGCCGACGATCGCATGGATCTTCGCCGTCGGATGGATTTCCACGTTCGGCCTGGACTTGAGCCTGTTCATGACCGCGGCCACGATATCGAGCTCCTTGTGCGGCACCATGATCACCTGGGAGGCGAGGTCGGCGAGGTGGAGCGCCTCTTCCGCGGCCTCGTTGTCCGATCCGACCACGGCCACTTTCCTCCCCTTAAAGAAGTTGCCGTCGCAGGTCGCACAGTAGGACACACCCTTGCCGAGAAACTCCTTGGCGCCGGGGACCTCAAGTTTCTTTCTGGCCACGCCGATCGCCATGATCACCACATGTCCTTCATACACCTCGTCCCGTGTGCGTACGCGCTTGACCTCTCCCTGGAGTTCCATGTCGACCACTTCCACGGGGTAGACGATGGTGGCGCCGAACTTCTCCGCCTGTTTGGCCATGATCTGCGTAAGGTCCATGCCGTTGATGGTCTCGTAGCCGGGATAGTTCTCGATATGGGCTATCTTTGCGGTATACCCGCCGACAAAGTCCTTTTCAAGAACAATGCTCTTCTGCCCCGCCCTCCCGAGGTAGAGAGCGGCGGTGAGCCCCGCGGGGCCTGACCCGATGATGATCGCGTCATAAAATTGCGCCATGGAAAGTTCCTCCTGAGATGTGGAATTGCGTCATTTTATCCGACAGGGGTGGACAAGTCAACCCCGGAAACGGAACGAACGTTTCTCTTCTTGCATCGTGCATCAAACATCGTGTACACTGGAGCGGTGAAGGGGGAAGGGCCATGACTCGGGAGAAGATCATCGAAGCAATACGGGCAGCATCGCACGAAAACCGGCTGAGCTGTGAGCAGGCGCACGACCTGGCCGAGAAACTGGACCTGTCGCTCCGGGAAATCGGCGCGCTTTGCAATGAATTGAAGATCAAGATTGCCGCCTGCCGGCTCGGGTGTTTTTAACACCGCCTTACGGTCTGTCGTGCTCCACGTCTCGTGTTGCCCCCGGCATGGTCAATGCCTCGCTGTAGAAGGTCACGCAGTTCTTGCCTGTCGCCTTAGAGCGGTAGAGCGCAACGTCGGCCTCGTGGATCAGCTCGGGAATGGTCTTCGTGCTCCCCTCTCCCACGGTTGTAACGCCGAGGCTTACCGTGACCCGTTCAGACGGGTAGGCGATCTTCACGCTGAAGGGGTACTCGTCAACCGACTTACACATGCGTTCAGCAACCACCATGGCTTCCTGATAACCGGTCTCCGCAAGCAGTATTGAAAATTCTTCACCGCCGTATCGAAAACACGTGTCCGTGCTCCCAGTCCTGCACGCCAACTTCAAGAGCGGCCCCATCTGCGCGATCAATCTGCTTCCCTCGATGTGTCCATATCGGTCATTGATGCGTTTGAAATCATCGATGTCGATCATGACAAAGGAAAACTCCCTGCCGGTACGTACCTTTCTCCGTATTTCCTCTTCGAGCTTCTCTATAAGCACCCGATAGTTGAGGAGGCCCGTCAGTTCGTCCACCCGCGCAAGTTCGAGCGTCTTCTTGAAAAGCTCCGCTTTTTCTATGCCCGCTGAGATCAGATGGGACAGGGTCCGCAGAAGGTCGAATTCCTCGACCCGGAATGCCGCCGGCTTGCTGTGGCTGAAGCCCATCACCCCGACGATGCGGTTCTCGTTCTTGAGCGGGATGCCGATATAGCTCCCATGGTCCTTTCGCTCATCAGGGTGGTGAAGAAAGCTCTCATAGAGGGCCGTATCGTCCAGAAAAAGGGGCTCGCCGCTGGCAGCGATCTGTCCCGGCGCCCCGTTATCCCAAAAAATGGCCTCCGACATCCTGGACTGCAGGACGGGACTATGAAAATAGATCGGCTCCAGTCCGGTAAGGTCTTTTTTTACAACATAGACCGAAGCGTCCTCGAAGCTGACCGCTTTCCCGATGGCTGTAATGATTTTCTGAACCAGCTCGGAGGGCTCCAGCTCGAAGGCGATGATTTTACCGACCTCGTAAAACAGGTGGGTCTCCGTAAGTTTTCTATAGAAAAGGGTCTTGTAGTCACGCAGGGGAGAGGCCTGCCCCCCCTTTTTCACTTTTGCATTCTTCGTTTTCGGCATCATTAACCTGCTCTATTCTCGGGACCGTAATGGTAGGAAGATACGGTAATAATATCACATTCTCCCCGTACTCACCAGCAATAATTCGCCTGCCCGGAGAGGTAGTTACCCTGCGTTAATTGAGTGCATCGCCGTTCTGAAAATAAGTCTCCGGTCGTTCCTCTCGACGATGATTCTCGACCCCTCTTTTACTTCACCCGAGAGTATTTTCGATGCGAGCGGGTTCAGCACGTCGCGCTGGATCACGCGCTTGAGCGGCCGGGCGCCGTAGACCAGATCGAACCCTTCTTCGGCAAGCAGTTCCTTTGCGCCGTCCGAGAGCTCGATCTCGATCTTTTTGTCCTCCAGCCGTTTCTGTACCAGGCCGACCTGGATTGCGACGATCTTCTTCAGCACCTCCGCATCAAGGGGATGGAAGATGACCGTGTCGTCCACGCGGTTGAGGAACTCGGGCCTGAAGTGCTGCCGCAGGGCCTCCATTACCCGGCTCCGCATCTCCGCCTCGTCGTTCTGGATGTCCTGGATGAGCTGGCTCCCGATATTTGAGGTCATGATAACGACGGTATTTTTAAAATCCACAGTCCGACCGTGGCCGTCGGTGAGCCTACCGTCATCAAGCAACTGCAACAGTACGTTGAAAACCTCGGGATGGGCCTTCTCGATCTCGTCGAACAAGATCACCGAGTAAGGCCTCCTGCGCACCGCCTCGGTGAGTTGCCCACCCTCGTCGTACCCGACGTATCCCGGGGGAGCGCCGATGAGACGCGAGACCGTGTGGCGCTCTTGATACTCGGACATGTCTATCCGGATCATGGCCTGCTCATCGTCGAACAGGAACTCGGCGAGCGCCCGTGCGAGCTCGGTCTTGCCCACGCCCGTGGGTCCCATGAAGATAAAGCTCCCGATGGGCCGGTTCGGGTCCTGGATGCCTGCCCTGGCCCTGCGTACGGCATCGGACACTACGGTGATGGCCTCGTCCTGGCCGACCACGCGCATGCCGAGACGGTCTTCCATATGCAGGAGCTTCTGCATCTCGCCTTCGAGCATCCTGGTCACCGGCACCCCGGTCCACTTGGACACGATCTCCGCCACGTCCTCTTCGTCCACCTCTTCTTTCAGTATCTTCTGGTGAGCTTGGACCTCGGCAAGCGTGCCGGACTCAGCCTCAAGCTGTTTCTGAAGTCCCAGGAGTTTTCCATAGCGCAGTTCAGCCGCCTGTCCCAGGTTGCCCTCGCGCTCCGCCTTGTCCGCATCGATCCTGGCCTGCTCGATCTGCACTTTGATGTTCCTGATCTTCTGAATGCCGCCCTTTTCCGCCTGCCACTGCGCCCGCTGGCCGCTCCGCTTCTCCGAAAGTTCGGCGATCTCCCTCTCGATCTTCGCAAGCCGATCGCGCGATGCCGGGTCCAGCTCCTTTTTCACCGCCTCGCGCTCGATCTCAAGCCGCCTGATCCGGCGCTCAACCTCGTCAAGCTCCGTGGGCATGCTGTCGATCTCCATCCTCAGACGGGACGAGGCCTCGTCAATCAGATCAATGGCTTTGTCGGGAAGGAAACGATCGGCGATATAGCGATGGGAAAGTATTGCCGCGCTCACGAGCGCCGAGTCTTTGATCTTGACGCCGTGATGCACCTCGTACCGCTCCTTGAGGCCGCGCAGGATCGAGATGGTGTCCTCGACAGACGGCTCGCGCACGAGCACCGGCTGGAACCTGCGTTCGAGCGCCGGGTCCTTCTCGATGTACTTGCGGTATTCATTCAACGTGGTGGCGCCCACACACCGGAGCTCGCCCCGCGCAAGCGCGGGCTTAAGCATGTTCGATGCATCCATGGAGCCTTCCGCGGCCCCGGCGCCCACGACCGTATGGAGTTCGTCGATGAACAGGATCACTTCTCCGCTCGCCTCGGTCACTTCTTTCAGTACGGCCTTCAGCCGGTCCTCGAACTCCCCGCGGTATTTTGCGCCCGCGATAAGCGCTCCCATGTCGAGGGCGACGACGCGCTTGTTCTTGAGCCCCTCCGGCACATCGCCGCTTACCACGCGCTGAGCAAGCCCCTCGACTATCGCCGTCTTGCCCACGCCCGGCTCGCCGATAAGCACCGGGTTGTTCTTGGTGCGCCGTGACAGCACCTGCACCACGCGCCTGATCTCCTCATCCCTGCCGATCACGGGATCGAGCTTGCCGCG
>JBGPIG010000200.1:0-5055 GCA_041484745.1 Nitrospirota bacterium
CCGATAACATGTCAAACCACCGATCTTGATACATTCGTAAAAAGTCACTCTCTACCGCAGAGGCGCGGAGATCCACCATTCACGTATCCAACAAGTATACTGTGTGCTGTCTTATATTTGAAGCTTGCCGGGATTCAGCGCCGGCTATTTAGCATGCTTCTCTTTCTTTTGTTTCATTCTTCTGCGGCGGCTCGCAAAACCTGCGCGGATCTCCTGCGGCATACGGCTGATGGCCAGGGCATCCTCCGGCACATCGCGCGTAATGGTAGCGCCTGCCGCTATAAGGGCCCCGCGTCCTATCGTGACCGGCGCCACAAGCTGTACATCGCTCCCTACGAACACGCCGTCCTCAATGACCGTGGGATACTTATCATATCCGTCGTAATTGCAGGTGATGACACCCGCGCCGATATTCACGTCGCTGCCCACGGTCGCGTCGCCGATGTACGAGAGGTGGTTCACCTTGCTCCCCTCGCCGATGGAAGATTTTTTCACCTCAACAAAGTTCCCTATCTTGGCCCGCTTACCGATCACCGAGGCAGGCCGCAAATGGGCAAAAGGACCGATCGACGCTCCCGAGGAAATGTCGCTTTCCTCGATCACCGAGCAGTCCTTTACCGTAACGTTGCTCGCCAGCACGCTGTCCGTGATCCGCGAACCTGGATAGACCGTGCATGCTTCTCCGATCCGCGTTTTCCCCTCGATCCGGACATTCGGGTACAAAACACTATCACGGCCCAGAGAGACCTCGCTCCCCACAAACGTTGTGTCCGGATCGAGCATCGTGACTCCCTCGAGCATCCACTTTCGATTTATCCGCTCCCGCATAATGGCTTCGGCCCGACTCAGGTCGTATCGAGAGTTCACGCCCATCACTTCATCCGCATCGCCGCACACGAGCGCTGCAACACGGAGCCTTTTCCTCGTCGCACGCTCTATAGTATCGGGGAGGTAGAACTCGCCCTGCGCGTTGTTCTTCCTGAGCCCGTCCAGGGACGAGAGCAGGAAGTTTCTCTCAAAGCAGTAGATGCCCGCATTCACTTCCTTGATCTTCTTCTGCGCGGCCGTGGCGTCCTTTTCCTCAACCACGCGCAAGACCCCGGACTTGCCGCGCACCACCCTGCCGTAGCCAAAGGGATTGTCCACGGTGGCGGTGATGAGCGTTATCGTCGCACGGGACTTCTGATGAAGGTCTAAGACGTCCTGAAGCGTTTTGCTGGTAAGAAGCGGCGTGTCCGCGCACAGGACCAAGACCGGTCCTGATGCGGCGGTGATCGCTTCGGCGGCCTGCCGGACCGCATGTCCTGTGCCGAGCTGCTCAGCCTGGAGCACGAACGTCGGTCGATGTGCGCCCACCGCGCTCCTTACTTTGTCGGCCTGGTGCCCGAGCACGAGGATGATCTTATCGGGACCGATTCCCGCGACGGCATTCAGCACATGCTGGATGAGCGGCCTCTCCGCGAGCGAGTGGAGCGCCTTGGCAATCCCGGACTTCATGCGAGTGCCGAGGCCCGCGGCAAGAATGACGACAATCGGCTTCACTTGCCCACCTCCGGTCCCTGATTCTTCAGTTTGTTGGCCTGGATATCGTTCAAGGGCACCAATCCCAGCGATACAATGAACTTCATCCCCTCTTCAACGGACATGCCGAGCCGGGCAACCTCCGCCTCGGGAAGGATGAGAAGAAAACCCGCGGTCGGATTCGGCGTGGTGGGAACAAATACCGTCACAAACCTTCCCGAGAGACCAAATTGACTTCCCTGCACCTCACCGGTCATAAACCCGACACTGTAGCATCCCTTGCGCGGATACTCGACGAGGGCGACGCCGTGGAACTGCTGCTTCAGGGAGAAGGTCTCCATGATCTGCTTTACCGTGAAGTAGACACCGCGCACGAGCGGGACCTTATGCAGGAGTTCATCGCTCACCCTGACGATCTGGCTCCCCAGATAGTTGGCAAAGAACACTCCGACGAACAGAACGAAAAGGATCAGGGTAATGATCCCCAGACCCGGGAACTTCCGCAAGCCGAGGAACTGCGCGGGCAGGTCTCCCAGTATACCGTCGATCATGCCGAGGAGCGCGGACAGGACATAGTAGGTGGCCCACACCGGCAGGATGACGAGCAGACCGGTGATGAAATATTTTTTAAAGAAGTCCCTGATTTTTTTCACGTTTGTAATATTACTGATTTTACAGGGAGGTTGCAAGCTTTTTTTCAGAAGAACATGCGGGGCGGGAGCATCCATACTGACCGGTTGCCGCCAAAAGAAAAGGCCCTCCCTTTTGGGGAAGGCCTTGTTGATAGTACCGCAAAGGACTACCAGAGCGGAAGCATGTTCAAATCAACACCTGCATCATTGCCGGTACGGATGTCCGTAATTGCGGGAACCGCTATCGCTTTATGCAGACGGGGATGGGCCGCTTCCCAACCTACGGCCTCGACACCGTAGATCGCAAGAGGAAACGGCGTCGCCGTCGTCCCACCCGGAAGGTTCGGCAAGGTGTAGGTTCCGCCCATTGCCATCTGATTGCCGCCCTGATTGCCGACGTTTATCGCACTCACGATCATTCCGCCGTGGGACACAAACAGGAAACCCCGTGTCATGACATTGTCCATCTTCATATGGTTGTTCAACGTAATAGAACCCGAGATCGTGTTGCCTGCCCACGGCGACTGCACTGAGAGCGGTGGAATAGTTACCGTCGGCGTCGTTGAAGATACTATATTCGACCACGCGCTTCGGTCATACAATATCGCATCCGCAACAGCCTGGTACTTGCCGACACCTTCCTGGGGTGTCGTTGTTTGCAGAGAGCTGATCGCTCCGCTACTGTACGACCCCACGAGAATAGGCATTTTCGAGAGCGGATAATTCACAAAATTGCCGGTGATGGGATGAAAATGTAAGAACCTGACCTCATAGGGCACTTCACCGGTGCCGGGCAGCGTCTGATAGAAGTTCACCCATGCTCCGGTCGGCGAAGTTATCGATCCATTGGACGCAAAATCGTTGGTGGTGGCTGAAGTCATGGCAATCGTCCCGAGAGTCGTAGCCCCCGATGTCGGTGTCGTGCCCTTGGTAACGGGCACTCCCTTGATGATGACCGTCTGGTAGTTCAGTCCGCGAACGAGAACGTCATAGGTGGAGGTGGTCATTGCCGAGACCGGATACAGCACGAACGACCCATCCGCCCTCGGAATGGTCCAGCGATTCACCATATGATAGGTCCCGTCGTTATTGAGTCCCTCGGCCTTGATGACAAAACGGTGAGTGTTCGTAAACGTTCCTCCGGTGCTGAGTGTGCCCGTGATCGCGCCCACGTTATCGAGATCAAAATATCTGAGTCTCGGTTTCAAAATATATTCCGTACCCTGCTCCAGCTCCACAACGTCGTGGCCTGCGTCGAAGTCTACGGCAAGCCTGAGCGTTCCGCCGTCGGTAATCTTGAAATGACCGAGAAGCCTGATCCCGTGTCTGGCATCGGGTATGTGGAGCGGGTAGTCAGTACCGTTTACGACAACCTCATTGTTGAACGTCAAGTTTGACGCCGTCGCTGAAGCGGTCAAGGGATCATCCGTATCGGCCAATACGAGCCTGATCTGCTGATAATCACCGACCGTGAGGGTAACGCCGCTCCATAGCGACTGCATACTGCCGTTCGCCAAGGTGAGCAAATCGACCGTCCGTGGTGTATCGAGGGGTTTTTTGATCCACGTTGCCTCCTGAGGTCCTGCCGAATCGCTCGTGTGGAACCAGATGTCCTTTATCGTGATCCATACATGGTCGAAATCTCCCGGGGCGTCGGTAAGGGATATGGCCATTGAACCTGTAGCGCCCGTGCTGGCGCCTGTGCCGCTTTCCGAAGAACTGTTGCCGCACGCCTGCAAGGTGACCGTTACCAGAATAAACATGATCCAGACAAAATATTTGCGATACATAGGACTTCCCTCCTTTAATAAAATAGTGTGCTCCCGTACATTTCCTCTATTTACTATTACGCTTTTTATTTTCCTTGTCAACACCCTCTCAAATATCAGAGAACGTTGAACAGTGTGACACGCTAAACGCCATAAAGTTTAGTTGTACACGATACAACATATAAAAATATTAAAATGACCCTGTTCTCCTGGAAATGCATTCCCATTTTGAACGGAACGAACCAAGAAACAGGTGAAATTGGGAGCGGGATTGAAGATCGCTCACTTTGAGGAGTGATGGGTATTTCACAATAACCGTCTATTTTATTGGTAAAATACCCACCGCGCTTCTTGAGGAATAGCACTACTGAGCAATAAAGTCCAACAACGCTTTGTGGCGGAATGGTTTCATTTTTCAACAGGTTAATAGTGTATGTCTTTTTTATTACCTCAACCCATTAAACTCCTTAACCTTTCAGATACAGTCTGGCGTAACTATTGCTTATTAATCTCTGAATAACGCCATCACGGGGCACTGAGAGGAGGAAGTTCTGCTATGGCTCATCAGATTGATAAGGCTGCCGGCTTCTGGAAAACCGGCAAAGAACGGTTCCTAATAATCATGAAAGGCTTTGTCCTGCTTTCGTTTGTGACCATATTTGCTATAATGGTGAATCTCAATCCATCAACTTCAAACGCCCAGGTTGCATGCGACTGTACCGCCTGCCACAGCAGCAGCCCTCACGGACCCGACTGGACGGGATGTTCCGGTTGCCATGATTCTCCTCCGCAAACCGGCACTCACCTGATACACTATGGAAGCGGTCCCCTTGCCGCTCTTAGCTATAGTGATACCAGTGTCAGCAACACCAACCTTGCGTATAAGTTCGGGTGCGGGAACTGCCATCCCCTGGACTTCACAAAACATAATAACGGTGTTGTCGATGTGGAACTCTATAATGCAAATTCCCCCGCGGGATCCATTAAGGCAATGAACCCTGTCACTGCGGCGTATACACCCGGTCTATTTGTCAGCACCTATGCGAGCAAAATCGGCGGCGGCAGATCCTTCTCCTATTCGAATGGAACGTGCAACAATATCTATTGCCACAGCGGCTATACGATTACATCGG
>JBGPIG010000201.1:0-5013 GCA_041484745.1 Nitrospirota bacterium
GACAATCTTTTTCATCTAAATCCTCCCCTTTTGTAATGTTGAACGTATAGAGTGTTCACGTGAAACATCTGCTTGCCGCTGCATAGACTATGTCTTCGTTAAGTCTCCACCTCCTTCTCCTTGCAACGAAGGTAGAATATTTGCTCACGCGTTCTTAAATAACGTACACCTCTTATAATGGTAATTAATATAGTCCCGCAGAAAGGTTGTGTCAACTTAAAATTATAATTTGATACGTTGCAGTTATTATAATTTGCAATAAATTGCAGCTTATGAATGAACGAAAACGAAGAGAGGCGATATTTTTATGGAAGTGATCCTTTTGTGTTGCATAATACACTGGCGCATGACACGCGGAATGCCTGGACTGATGATTGGAATGAGTGTGAGGAACGCAGAAAAAAATAACCCCGCTTTGGTGAAGCGGGGTCCTGAAGGATCGTTTACGGATCAGCTGACTTTTTTCACTTTGCCTGAGCGGATGCAACGTGTACAGACATGCATGCGCACATGGGATCCTTTGGCCCCCACCGCCTTGATGGACTGTAAATTCGGCTTGGACATCTTCTTGGACCTATTATTGGCATGGCTCACTTTGTTCCCGCTGAGCTTGCCCTTCCCGCATATATCACACTTACCGGCCACTGTAAAATCCTCCGTTGAACATAAGGTTAAAAAGCACGCGTAAGATACCATAAGAACATTCCCCTTGCAAGGGAAAAATGTATGAACGGGGATTTGCTTGACTTTCCGCGGCATCTGCGGTAATGTAAGCGAACACTTACAATTATGAAGAAAACAGTGACGAAACAAAGACTTTTAGCGGCCACGCTCAAGCTTATTTCCGAGAAGGGCTATCTCGGAGCAACAACACGGGAAATCGCCCAGGAAGCCGGGGTGACCGAACTGACCCTGTTCAGGCATTTCGGGACAAAAGAGAAGCTTTTCGAAGAGCTCCTGAACAGTCATACCTTTCTGCCTACGTTGAAGGGGCTTCTGCCGGAACTGGACACCCTTTCTCCCGAAGACGCGCTCAGGATGATCGCAACGAGGTTTCTCTTGTCGCTGAAAGAGCGCAAATCGATGGTCAAAATCATGTACTCCGAACTGACGAGCTATCCGGACAAGATCAAAAAACTCTACAACAAGTTCATCGATGATATGAGAGCGACCCTGGCGAGTTATTTCGGGACGTTGCAGAAAAAAGGGGTCCTCAGGAGGGTTTCTCCGGACATGGCCGCACGGGTATTTCTGGGGATGCTGTTCTCCTATTTCCGGTCCGAGGAGATCCTGCGGGAAGGCGGCATGACGAAGAGCAAAATGGAAAAGAATGTAAAGGAGTTTGTGGATATTTTCATGTACGGTACGATGCAGAGCAATTAAGCAGATCATGGGAGAATTATAATGGACCAGACAGGAAAATCCGGCGCCGTCGTCGCAGTGCTGATTACCGCATTTCTTCTATTTCAGCCCGCAGTTACGGAGACCTTTGCCGAGGAAAGAAGGCCCTCTCCGGAGGCTTCGCCGCCGGCGCAGACGCAGCTTGAGCGGAAAGACGGTATTGGCGGGCGTGAAGCTCCGAAGGAAACCGTGGTGACGCTCGGACAATGTATCGACATCGCCCTGAAGAATAACCCGAGTATCGTTGCCGCAGGGTTCACCGTAGAGGTTAATAGGAGCAGGGTCGGTGAGGCACGTTCAGGTTATTACCCGCAACTCAGCGCATCGGCAGCGTATAGCAGGATCCAACCTATTCCCGGCACGTCGGCCGCGACCGGCGGCACCGGCGCATTCGACCAATATTCAAGCGCCGTAACGCTCAATCTGAATATCCTGGATTTTGGGAGGACTTCCTCGCAGGTTGATATTTCGAAATACAATCTGGAATCCTCTCGTTCAGATCTGAATACGACGCAGGATGCCATTATCCTGAACGTCAAACAGGCCTATTACGGGGTCTTGCTGGCCAAGAGGAACCGGGATGTGGCAGCCGATGTCCTGAAGCAGTTTGAACTGCACCTTGACCAGGCAAAGGGGTTTTATGACGTTGGAACGAAGGCGCGGATCGACGTCATCAAAGCGGAGGTTGACCTGAGCAATGCAAAACTGAGCCTCATCAATGCCGAAAATGCGCTCAAGATTGCGCGGGTCACCCTGAACAATGCCATGGGGGTCCCCGGCGCGCCCGAATCCGTACTCGAGGATAGTCTTTCGTTTCAGCCTTTTCCGATTGCGCTGGAAGAGGCGACAACGCGGGCCTTTGATCACAGGTCCGATCTTAAGTCGATCATTGCGAAAAGGCAGGCAGCAGAGACCAGTATCAGTGCTGCTCGTTCGGGTTATTATCCGATCTTGTCGGGAAATGCAAACTACAACTGGGCCGGCGAAACGCCAGCAACGATCGATCACGGCTGGAGTGCCGGTCTTGTTATGACCGTTCCCTTGTTCAGCGGATTTCTCACCGGTCATCAGGTTGCAGAGTCCAAATCAAATCTTTATATTCTGAAGGCCAATGAAGAATCATTGCGACAACAGATCCAGCTCGATGTACGCCAGGCATATCTGAACTTACAGGCGGCCGAGGCCAGTATCTCAACCGCTGAGCTTGCCACCAAACAGGCCAAGGAGAACCTGGACCTGGCAAACGGCAGATACGCAGCGGGGGTAGGAAGCCCCATCGAGGTTTCGGATGCGTTTGCCACCTATGTGACTGCCCAGGCGAACTATAGCGGAGCACTGTCTAACTATAAAATCGCGCAGGCTACTATCGAGCGGGCGATGGGGGCGAGATGAGACACCGGATGGTGAATTGATCGTGAAAGGACGTTTTTGATGAAGAGTATAACCAGGTTACTGAAAATTATATTAACGCTGTCGTTTGTGTTCTTCCTCCCGGGTCTGTTTTCCGCCTGTTCCAAGGCGAAGCAGGGACCGCCAAGGTCCGTTCCGGTGGTAGCCGAGAACGCAGACCAGAAAGACATTCCGCTGCAGCTCAAAACCATCGGGAATGTTGAGGCCTACAATTCCGTGTCGATCAAGGCCCTCGTCGCAGGTGAAGTGGAGGGGGTGTACTTTCGGGAAGGACAGGATGTTCGGAAGAACGATTTGCTGTTCAAGATCGATGCGGCTCCCTACGAGGCCGCTCTGAGACAGGCCGAGGCATCACTTGCGCGTGACGTGGCTCAGGCCAAGAATGCGGAAGAACAGGCCAAACGGTATGCCATCCTTGTGCAGAAGGAGTATGTGTCCAAGGACCAATACGATCAGCTCCGTGCCAACGCCGATGCCTTGGCCGCGGCCGTCGACGCGGACAAGGCCAATGTCGAGAACAGCAGACTTCAGCTTTCCTATTGCACGATCAAGTCTCCCATAAACGGGCGGGTCGGGACGGTGATGATCAATGCCGGGAATATCATCAAAGCGAACGATCTAACGATGACGACTATTAACCAGATCATCCCCACGTATGTCGCGTTTGCCATTCCCGAACAAAACCTCGCCGATATAAAAAAATATACGGCAATGAAAGAGCTGAAGGTCGAAGCGGTGATACCCGGCGACGAAAGGCGTCCTGTGCGGGGAGAACTGACCTTTATTGATAATGCGGTTGACCGTACCACGGGCACGATCAAGCTGAAAGGCACGTTCGAGAACCGTGACAGCAGGCTCTGGCCGGGACAATTTGTGGACGTCATCCTGACCCTGACCACGGACCGGGACCGGGTCGTGGTCCCGTCGCAGGCAGTGCAGACCGGGCAGCAGGGGCAATACGTTTACATCGTGAAGGACGATCTGACCGCCGAACTGCGCACCGTGACTGTTGGCCGGGCTTTCGAGAACTGGATCGTCCTTGATAAGGGCGTCACGGCAGGAGAAAAGATCGTGACCGACGGTCAACTGAGGCTCGTACCCGGGTCCAAGGTGGAGATCAAACCCTTGGCCGGGGAAAAGCAGCGCGAGGGAAATATCAAATCCCAAATAACAAATTCCAAATAATTTCCAAATTCAAAGTATCAATGTTCGAAACGTTTTGAATTTGCTATTTGGTGTTTGGAATTTATTTGTTATTTGGGATTTGTAATTTGGAATTTTAAAAATTATGAATATATCCGAATTATCCATACGCCGTCCGGTTATGACCACCCTGGTCATGCTCTCGATCCTGTTCCTGGGTATTGCCGGATACCGGCTCCTGCCGGTCTCCGACCTGCCGAATGTGGACTTCCCGACGATCGTCGTGAGCGCGGGCGTGCCCGGCGCAAGCCCCGACACCATGGCATCCGCCGTCGCCACTCCGCTCGAGAAACAATTCTCGACCATTGCAGGCATCGACTCCATGACGTCGGTCAATACGCAGGGGATCACCCAAATTACGATCTCGTTCAACCTGAGCCGCAATATAGACGCAGCGGCCCAGGACGTCAATTCCGCGATCGCCAGCACGCTCAGGCAACTGCCTCAGAACATGCCGAGCCCGCCATCCTACCGCAAGGTGAACCCGGCTGATCAGCCCGTGCTGTACCTTGCCCTCAGTTCCCCGACGCTCCCGCTCTCCAGGGTGGACGATTATGCCCAGACCCTGATCGCTCAGCGGGTGTCGATGATTAACGGCGTGGCGCAGGTGCAGGTCTTCGGTTCTCAGAAGTACGCTGTGCGCGTCAAGCTGAACCCGCGCGCGCTGGCCAGCCGCGGCATCGGCATCGATGACGTCGCGGCAGCGGTCAATAACGCGAACGTGAACCTTCCTACCGGGACCCTCTATGGCGTGAACCAGGCGTTCACGGTCCAGGCCACGGGACAGCTGAATGACGCTCAGGCTTACAGACCCGTCATTGTGGCATACCGCGGCGGAGCGCCGGTCAGACTCGGGGAACTCGGGGAGGTCATCGACAGCGTGGAGAACGACAAGATCGCCAGCTGGTTCAGGGACACCAGGGCGATCATCCTTGCGGTCCAGCGCCAGCCCGGTACGAACACGGTTGAAGTTGTGGACGCGATAAAGAAGCTCATCCC
>JBGPIG010000202.1:0-5006 GCA_041484745.1 Nitrospirota bacterium
CGCAGACCCAACGGCATGGAAGTAGGAAGGATGCGCGTGCCCATCGGGCTCATCGGGATCATCTACGAGTCACGGCCTAATGTTACCGCTGATTCGGCGGCGCTCTGCCTCAAGTCCGGCAACGGCGTGCTGCTCCGCGGCGGTTCCGAAGCCGTACATTCAAATACCGCTATCGTTGAAATTCTCTCGAAAGCGGGCGCTCAGTCAGGGGTTCCCGAGGGCGCAGTATCGTTTATCGAAAACCCCGACCGTGCTTGTGTCATGGAGATGCTGAAGCTCAATCAGTTCATCGACCTTATCATACCGCGCGGCGGCGAGGGGCTTATTCGCATGGTTTCGGAAAATTCTACCATCCCGGTGATAAAACACGACAAAGGTGTTTGTCACGTTTACGTAGATTCCAAAGCCGACCTTGCCATGGCCGAGGATATCTGCTTCAACGCCAAGGTCCAGCGACCTGGTACATGTAATGCCATGGAGACGATGCTCGTACATCAGGATGCGGCCGCGACATTTTTACCGGCGATCATCGGCAGAATGAAGAGGGCGGGGGTGGAGATACGCGGCTGCGCCAAGACCAAAGCAATAGTTCCCGATATCAAAGCCGCAACGGACGAGGACTGGGACACCGAGTACAACGACCTTGTCCTGAACGTGAAGACCGTCCTCAGTATGGAAGACGCTCTGGAACACATTGCGGCACACGGCTCGCAGCATTCCGAAGCCATCGTCACGAACGATTACCGGAACGCCCTCCGGTTCCAGCGCGAGGTTGACGCTTCTGCGGTCTTCGTGAACGCATCCACGCGGTTGAACGATGGATTTGAGTTCGGCCTGGGCGCCGAGATCGGCATTTCCACGACACGGATACATGCCCGCGGACCGATGGGTCTGGAGGAACTCACCTCGACCAAGTTCATCGTTTTCGGGAATGGACAGATCAGGAAGTAACGCGGCAGGATGAGGGACGAAGGGCTGAGCGTTTTTTTCGTCCGCGTGAGCGAATCGAACGGACGTCCTTCGTCTATCATCCTTCGGTCTTAGCAGGGAGAACTTTTTGTCACGGAAACTCGGTATCCTCGGGGGTACGTTTAACCCCATCCACTACGCCCATCTTGCCGCGGCCGAAGAGGTCCGGAGCCGGCTGGAACTTGATCGGATACTGTTCGTCCCTTCTTATCTCCCACCCCATAAGCTTGAAGAGGACGTTCCCTCCGCGGTGCAGCGATTGGAAATGGTTAAACTCGCGATAGCGGACAACCCTTCTTTTGAACCTTCTGACATCGAGATCAACCGGGGAGGGAAATCGTATACCATCGACACAATTGAGGCGCTGCAAGAGACCAATCCCGACGTAGAACTCTACTTTATCATCGGGCTCGATTCCTTCCTGGATATCCAGACCTGGCACGACTGGAAAAAACTATTGACCCTGTGCTGTTTTGTTGTTCTCTCGAGGCCCGGATATCGGTTCATCGATCTTGTGAAGATCGATTTTATGAAACATGCCGAAAAAGAGCTGGCCTCGCTGGATGCGGGACATCTTGCGCATACCATGGTCCGATCCGGAGCGCTTATCATCTGGTTGGAGATGGTCCCTCTCTACGATATATCATCGACCGACATCCGCCGGAGGGTCAAACAGGGCCGAAGTATTAAATATCTCTTGCCTGAAACAGTCGAAATCTATATAATGAATAACAGGTTATATGCTTAATTCGTTAGAAGCCGCTCAGCTCTGCGCTGAGGCCGTGGACAGTAAAAAAGCGTTCGATATCCTGGTCCTCGATCTCCGCAAGCTCACTTACATAACTGATTATTTCGTCATCTGCTCCGGGAGCAATACCACGCAGGTGGGGGCCATTGCCGATGGCGTCGGCCAGACCCTCGCGAAGGCAGGCATCCGGCCTTCCCATGTGGAGGGGGAGGGAGAAGCGAACTGGGTACTCATGGACTATGGTGATGTCGTGGTGCATATCTTCGAAGAACAGACCAGGATCTATTATGCTCTGGATAAACTTTGGGGCGATGCCCCACGGATACCCGTTGCTGCCCGGTTCAAGGAACCACAGGGCGCATCTTCATGAGATTAACCCTTATCTGCCTGGGAAAGACCAAAGAACGGTTCCTCCAGGAAGGGATAGCAAAATATATCCGCTACCTGAAACCCTATGCGGATATAGAGATCAGAGAACTTAAGGAAGAGAAGATCCAGGACCTCAAGGACGCCCCGCTTATCAGAAAAAAAGAGGCGGATAAGGTCTTCAAAGCGATCCCGGCAAGTGCCTTGCTCGTTGCCCTGGATGAGCGAGGAAGGGAGTTTACCTCGCATGAGTTTGCGGCCTTCATGAACGGGGCGCTTGAGTCCGGCATCAGGGACGTGGCTTTCGTTATCGGCGGCGCCATGGGTCTGGACGAGAGCGTGACCGATCGCGCCAATAAAGTTATCGCCATGTCACGCTGGACGCTGACCCATGAAATGGCGCGGCTGGTTCTGCTGGAGCAGCTCTATCGGGCCTTCACGATCATAAAGGGGAAGACGTACCACTATTCATGAATGACGATCGAGGATTGCGGATCGAGGACCGTGATCAAGAGCAATCGCTACGTGAACAATAGCCTGGTTTATTTTGAACGAAAGGACCGCTGATGAGATTCATTGTCACTATCTTGGTCATTGTCATGATGGTTGCCGTCATGCTCCTGAGGGAGTTCAATCAGGGCGTGATCACGGTCAATCTTCTCCCATCGAAATCCTACGAAATCTCCAAGTCCGCTTTTTTTCTCCTCTCCCTGTCCATCGGCGCCGTCATCGTCTTCATGCTCTATCTGCTGCGCGATGTCAAGCGGTTCCTGCGTGGTCTCAAAGTGCAGCGTGAACAGAAAAAGCGCTTGAAGATACAGGAGCTTTACACCAAGGGGTTGAACGCTATGCTGGCCAAACGCCATGCTGAAGCCAATCTTTTCTTTCAGAAGGTGCTTGCTATAGACCCGAACCACGTGGATACGCTTCTCCGCATGGGCATCAGCCAGCTCCGTGAAAAGAACCCGCAGGAGGCCATCCTTCTGCATCAGAAAGCGCTTGGCCTGGACAAGGACAATCAAGAGGTGATGTTCTCGCTTGCCGCGGATTATGAAGAGGCGAAGCGCTATGAAGACGCGCTCGAGATATACCATACGATCCTTTCCAAGAATGCATCCAACCTAACCGCGCTCATCAAAATGCGCGACCTCTACCAGCGGCTGAACCATTGGGAGGAAGTCTATGAAACGCAGCGCCGACTGCTCGCCAACCCTCTTACGCCGTCGGAGCAGGAGGTCGAGCATCGCAGGCTTGTCGGCTTTAAATATGAGCAGGGACGTTCTCTTCTTGAGGCAGGCGATCTGGAACGGGCACGGAAAATATTCCGCGGCGTGATCAAACTCGACAAGGACTTCATCCCCGCATACTTGGGTCTGGGCGAAGTGTATTTTGAAGAGGGCAAGGTCAATGAAGCCGCCGCGCTCTGGGAAAAGGCCTACAGAATGACCTCCTCCCCGTTGCTCCTGCATCGGCTCGAGGACCTTTATCTCAAATTAGGCGAGCCGGGCAAGGCCATTGAGATATACACCCAGGCCGCAAACTGGAAACCGCAGGATATCACCCTCAAGTTTTTTCTGGGAAAACTCTACTACCGGCTCGAGATGGTCGACGAGGCTTTTGATAGTCTCTCCTCAGTGGACTGGGGTGACAAGGAGTTTCCTGATGTCCACAAGCTGCTTGGGAACATCTATCTGCGTCGCGGCTCACTCGGCTTGGCCGCATCAGAATTCAAAAAGGCCCTCGGCTTCAAAAAACAGATCATTATCCCTTATACGTGTTCAAATTGCAAACTCAGGACCCCGGACTGGTCAGGTCGGTGCCAAAACTGCGGCAAGTGGAACACCCTCGGGGTAAACCTCGAAAAAATCTGCTGATACTGCACGGGACAAGCACTAAGCTCCAGGCACCAAATCTCAAACAAATTCCAATGCACGGGCACTAATCAGAGCTTGTATTTTAATTGCCAATATCTTCAGGAGCGTCATTCCAGCGGAAAGCTGGAATCCAGTCTGTACAAAAACCTCTGGATGCCGGATCAAGTCCGGCATGACGGAAAAGAACATTAAAATACAGACTCTAATTATCAAACGTTGGAATTAATGATTGGACCTTGGAATTAATTTTGTATTTTGGGACTTGGAATGTCAGAGTAAGGGAGTTTTTGGATGTCAGACAAGCGGGTAGTACTTATTGTACTCGACGGGTGGGGTATCAACGAGAACAGGGACGGAAATGCCATTGCCAAGGCAAAGACGCCCGTATATACGAGCCTTATGAATGAATACCCGCACACCGAACTCCAGGCATCAGGAGAGGCTGTGGGTCTTCCGGAAGGCCAGATGGGGAATTCCGAGGTCGGCCATCTGAACCTCGGGGCAGGCAGGGTCGTGTATCAGGACTCGACGCGCATCAGCAAGGCGATCAGAGAGGGCGAGTTCTTTCAGAACCCGGTCCTGCTCTCCGCAATGCGAACGGTAAAACAGTCCGGATCATCTCTCCATCTTATGGGGCTCGTCTCCGATGGCGGCGTGCACAGCCGTCTCGACCATATCTTCGCGATGTTCGATCTTGTAAAGGCCCAGGGGGTCACGAAGGTCTTTTTCCACGCGTTCCTGGACGGACGGGATACACCGCCGTCGAGCGCCATCCAGTATATCAAACAACTCGAAGAACATCTTGCCCGGATCGGCATCGGCGCGATCGCCACAGTCTCGGGACGGTACTATGCCATGGACCGCGACAAGCGCTGGGAGCGGGTCCAGAAAACATATGAGGCTATGGTGGCGGGCGAGGGCATCAGGAAATACTCCGCTGTTGAGGCGATTCAGCAGAGCTACGAGCACAACAGGACCGATGAGTTCATGCTCCCGACCGTTCTTCTCGACCAGAAGACGAACAATCACGTCGGCATGATCCGAGACAG
>JBGPIG010000203.1:0-4978 GCA_041484745.1 Nitrospirota bacterium
AAGAGGACGCAGAGGGGAGGTGAATAAATACTCCCGAACTTCCTAAGATTATAAAAATTCTCTGAGTTCTCTGTGGTGGATTTTGACAATACGACTCTATTGCACAGGAGGTCACAGATGGCGAAACAGATTTGTCCAACACCGGGATTCGAGAGATTGCTGGTCGCGACGGATGGTTCCGAGTTCAGCAAGGCGGCTGTTCAAGAAGCGATCACGATCGCGAGCGCATGTTCGAGTACCTTGTATGTTTTGCTGGTAATCGAGATGAGCGCCGAGTATGAGTACTGGGATGCGACTTCAACGGAACAGCTTGAAACGCTGATGAGAAAATATCTCGACGGCGTGAAAGCGAAGGCGGCCAAGGCCGGGGTCAAATGCGAGGTCATCCTGCACCTGGGCGATGAGCCGTACAAATTCATCATTTCCGAGGCGGCGAAACGGAAGGTCAGCACGATCATCATGGGCAGCCACGGCCGAACGGGGCTGACACGTCTTATGATGGGCAGCGTCACCTCGAGGGTCATCGGCCACGCGCCCTGCAAGGTGCTGGTGGTCCCGGTAAAAGCGAAAAAATAGATTTATCGGCAACCTCTTTTGCCACCGAGAACACAGAGGACACAGAGAAGGGCCTGCGAATATCAGTGTTGCAATCTTTTCTCGGTGTCCTCGGCGACCTCGGTGGCAAGGTAAATGATGCTCTTGTCGGAAACTATGGTTCTTCGTTCTATTCACGGCGAACCTATGTTCTTTGTCCGGAGGGTTGAAAAAGCGAAATGCAGGACCGGAAACAGGTATACAATAAAATATTTGCGGCCATAAGCTCGCTGGCAACGGTCTTCGTGCTGACGGAGATCGTTCTGCAATCTTTTTTCGGCAAGAGCATTTGTCTTACCGAAGGATGCAAGCTGACCGCTCAATACGCGAGGTTCGGCGATATCTCGGTCCTTCTGATAGGCCTTCTTACCTTTTTCACCTTGGCGGCGCTTACCGTCCTGGGCCGCTTCTATCATGTCGAGGGGGCCGAGCGCCTCATCAACCTGGTCCTCATCGTCGCCCTTACCGGTGAAGGCTTCTTCATGGGGTACCTGGCGTTCAGGATACATACCCTCTGCGTATTCTGCGTTATTGTCTTTGGGTTCATGGTCGTTCTCGGCCTCCTCAGGCTTCTCGCGGGAGAAAGGGACGTCATCGCGGGCTTCGCGACCCTCGCGGCGGTCTTCGGCATGTTCTACCTTGTTTTGCCGGTGGGCGTGGCCGTGAGCCTGCCCGAGAACGAACGGCTCATTTTGTTCTACAGCAAGGACTGCATACATTGCGCAGAGATCAAAAAGGAGCTCGAGGAAAGCAAAATCATCGTAAAGCATCTTGAGGTGAACGGATATGCGGCGTTCCTCAAAAGCATGGGCATCGAGCATGTCCCCACGCTGTATGTGAACGACAAATATCAAAAAGCTTTTTTTACCGGCAAGGAAGCGATCAGGCGGTATTTGATCACGTGTTCTGCATCCGCAAAGAACGCGGAGAAGTCCAAACAAAAAACAAAGAACAAAATAAAGAGCAGCCCTCAAAAAGCGGACGATGCGGGCTTGATGATCGATATCTTCAAGCAACAGAATCTCATTCCTCAGAACGGGCAGCCTGCTCCTGAGGAAGGGATGTGCAGGGAAGACGAAATTTGCAAATAGGCGGTGGAACAACCGTGGGTAAAATAGCACTGACGGTGCAACGGCAATTTTGCGAAGAGTGCTCCCTCGCGCTGCGCAGGTTCATCGGGGGCATGGACGGCGTGACGGCGATAGACGTCGAGAACGGTCGGATCACGATAGACTTCGATGCATCGAAAATTACAGAAGATGCCGTGCTCAAGATCTCCAGGGACAGCGTTGAAAAACTCGGGTACCAACTGCTCGATGAAATGTGAATTCGTGCTGAACCCCGGTCCTGCTCATTTTCATTTCTCGGCATTCGTTCTCCGTGCTGAAAAGAACAATCCCTATCAACGGCAAGATCTGAGGTCATATGATTCTTGATAAGAAACTGATCGTGATAATGCCCGCCTATAATGCGGAAAAGACGCTTCGCCGGACGTATGCCGAACTTCCCCATGAATACGTGGATGAAGTGATCCTGGTTGATGACGCGTCGCGGGACGAGACTCCCCGCCTGGCGAAGGAGTTGGGCATAAAGACGATAATCCATCCCGAGAATAAGGGGTACGGAGGAAACCAAAAGACCTGTTATCGTGAGGCGCTCAAGCATGGCGCCGACATCGTCGTCATGGTGCATCCGGACTACCAGTATTCTCCGCGGCTTGTGGCCGCGATGGCTTCCATGATCGCCTCGGGGCACTATGATGTTGTTCTCGGGTCCCGCATTCTGGGAGGCGCCGCCCTGAAAGGGGGGATGCCTTTCTATAAATATATCGCCAATAGATTTCTGACATTTACTGAAAATGTTGCGCTCGGCGTCAAGCTTTCCGAATATCATACGGGGTTCCGCGCATTCACCCGGGAGGTGTTGGAGACCTTGCCGCTTGAGGAGAATTCTGATGATTTTGTTTTTGACAGCGAGATGCTCGTTCAGGTCGTCTTCTTCGGCTTTAGGATCGGAGAACTGAGTTGTCCCACGAGATACTTTAAAGAGGCGTCCTCCATAAATTTCAGCCGCAGTGTGAAATACGGGTTCGGGGTCCTGGCCAGCGTCATGCAGTACGTACTCAGTAAATGGGGGATTGGGAAGTTCATGATTTTTGATCGCGCCGGGAGGAAACTTCGTGCAGACAAGGAAAGCTGAGCCGAAGAAGAAAAGGACATCGTACCGTCATGGGCAGGGCTTCAAAGAAAGGTTTCAAACGCAACCGATGTCCGCGAAGGACGTTTATAATTTTTGACCAGCCATTCTGACATCCCGATGCAAAAAACCGTAACTTGTGGAACACCAAATTTCGGATACTATCTTGCCGCTTCTGTTTCCTTCATACATAATATTTATCGGGTCCTCTCTTCAAAAATGATTTTTGGACAGGGATGATAAAGACTATGTCGCGTTATGACACTATATAATCCTTAAGCTTGCCGCTGCCGCCGTAGCCGTTTTTGATCTTGTTGCCATGACCTTGTTGACCATTCGCCAGATAGGCATATGGAAACAGCATTCGTCTATGGAATTATGTTGTTGAAAAGGAACCTCCATGGGCGTATCTATCCTATGACGGCAGTGGTGCGGCATATTCCGACGAAGGTATCGACGGCACTTTGGCCGGATCGTTTTACAGATGGAAACGAAATCGTTTCATCCATTCGGCGAGTCCTCCTTGACGTGATGGGTATCACGATATCCGACTGTTAACGCTAATTTTCAAGGGGTAACTGCCAATCATCAGAGAACATGGCGATTTTGCGGATAATAAGGGGTGTGACGCGTTGCAGGCAGTACGACTCCCATAATGAAGCAGGGAATAGAATGGTCAAAACAACTACTCAGAAGAAGACTCAACGGTTTTCGAAAAGCTGGCTTATCCTGGGGTTCATTATTGTATTCGTTGTCTTGGTGCGGGTAAGACTCTCGGATTTTCCACTCGAGCGGGATGAAGGCGAATACGCCTACATGGGGCAGCTTATGCTGCAAGGCGTCCCTCCTTACAGTGAAGCTTACAATATGAAGCTCCCCGGCACTCCCATGATATACGCCCTCATAATGTCTATTTTTGGACAGACTAGTCAAGGCATTCATTTGGGTTTCATGGTGGTAAATTGTGCGACAATCGCGCTGGTATTTCTTTTGGCGAGAAAACTCATGGGCGGGCCTGCAGCCCTTGCAGCAAGCGGGACGTATGCGGTCCTTTCTTTGAGCTTCTCCGTGTATGGCTTTGCGGCGCATGCGACTCATTTTGTCGTGCTGACTGTTCTGGGCGGTATCCTGGCGTTGCTTTCTGCTCTTGAAAAAAACACGCTGAAGGCATATTTTGGCTCAGGGATCTTGTTTGGACTGGCCTTTCTCATGAAGCAGCCCGGGGTCTTTTTTTTCCTGTTCGGCATGCTCTATGTTGTGTATCATTATTTTATTTCAAGGCCCTCACATACGTTAAAGAGACTTTTCCTGAATCTCGGCATATTCTCGTACGGCGCAGCAGTGCCGCTCCTGGTTATTCTTGTTTGGGTATACACTGCCGGGGTATTTAACAGGTTTTGGTTCTGGACCATGGAATATGCCGCAATGTACGGTTCAGAGATTCCTATTTCCTCCGCTTTTAATGTGTTTATGCGAAATTTCCCCTTCGTTGCCGGCAGCTTTTATCTCTTCTGGATTCTCTCTGTTTTTGGTTTTATCGCGATGTTTTTCCGGAACGGATTGAAGCCGCAAAAAGTATTTATTCTTCTGTTCGCCCTGTTTTCTTTTCTCTCGATCTGCCCTGGGTTTCATTTTCGTCCGCATTATTTTGTGACGTTGCTTCCGGCGGTTTCTATCCTGGTCGGAGTGCTTATCGAGTTCCTGAACTCAAACCAATTTCCGTTTTTCAACCGGCAGTACGCTTACCTTATCGGCTTAGGGATATTCATCGCGGCAGCGCTGGTCGGTATCATCGGACAAAAGGAATATATTTTCACCGGCGACCCGGTAAAACTGTCGAGAACTATTTATGGGCCGAATCCATTTCCTGAAGCTATAGAAATAGCGAAATTTATCGAGTCAAGAAGCGCCATAAACGACAGAATCGCAATATTCGGCTCCGAGCCCCAGATATTATTTTATTCCAAACGACGTTCATCTACGGGATATATTTATACGTACAGTTTAATGGAACAGCATGATTACAGTTTGGTCATGCAAAAGGAAATGATAAAAGAAGTCGAGTCTTCCAGGCCAAAATTCATTATTGAAGTGCACGTTGATTTTTCCTGGCTGATGCATCCTGAGTCTGAAAAATATATTTTTAGGTGGCTCGACAATTACGTTCAGGAAAAGTATACTTTGGTCG
>JBGPIG010000204.1:0-4976 GCA_041484745.1 Nitrospirota bacterium
CTTCACTGTCCCGTCACCAGATCAGCGACTTGTACAGCGCGATGATCAGGTCCTGGATCTTTGCAATGAGCTGAAACGCCTCTTTGATCGACCGCTTCTCAAGATTGCTCAGCCGGTTCGGATTGATGAAATTATCGGGCGCCGTCCCTGAGCTGATCTGCGAAAATTGATGATGGATACGGAGCAGCGTGATGAACTCGAACGCCTGCTCCAGCTCGTCGGCGAATTCCTCAACAATGGTGTGCATCCCCCGAAGGGTCTCTATACGCTCGAGCGTCGAGGTCTCCCGGATGCCTTTCTCGAGCGCGAAAAGACGCAGAATGTCAACGAGCGGGGCCAGACCCTTGATCTTGAGGTTCAGCTCATCCTTGTGCTCGCCGTCCTTGTCCACCACAAAGGACTTGAAGAATCCGATGGGCGGCTGGTTCTTAATCGCCAGGTTTGCCAGGTATCCGAGGAACACCTTCTGGTCTTTGAGAAGCACGTTCAGATGGTCCCGGAGCGCCTCGGCAAGGGCGCTTTCTCCGTACAGGGGCCGGAAATCGAAAAACGTCACGGAGTTGAGCACGGCCTCCGCGGTCGGCGTGGAGATCCAGGTGGAAAAATATTTCTTCCAGGTCCTGAGCGGCTGGCGCCACAAGGGGTTGCTCGCCATGTAGTGTGCCGGACAGGGCGGGAAACCGCACTGGAGCAGGCCGTCCCGCACGAACTCGGCGAATGCGGAAAAATATTTTGTTGCGGCTTCAGCCTCGGCTTCGGTTGCGGGGTCGGCGTAGACGATGGCGTTGTCCTGGTCCGTCTTAAAGGTCTGTTCCTTGCGGCCCTCGCTCCCGAACCCGATCCAGCAGTAGGCGACCGGCGGTTTGCCGTGCTTTCGCTCGGCGAACTCAAGCACCTTGCGCACCAGGCGATCGTTGATCTCGGTGATGACCTTGGAAATGTTGCTCGCCTTGGCCCCTTCCTTGAGCAACAGCCCCACGATGCCGTTGATCTTTTTCGAGACCGGGACAAGCCCTTCGATGGTCTGCTGACTTTCTATGTCCTTGGTAAGCGAGAGCGGCGACGTGCCCTGGAGCATCATCATATCGTGGTTCGTGATCACGCCCTTGAGATGACCGTCCTTGATCACCAGGATATGGTGAATATTGTATTTGATCATCTTGAGCACCGCTTCGAAACAGTAGTCGCGGGCGTCCACGCGGATAAGCGACGCGCTCATGATGTTTTTTACCGGCTCGTGAACGTCCCGTCCCCGGGCGACGACCTTCTCACGAAGATCCCGATCAGTCATCATGCCGACGGGCAGGTCATTGCGGTCCATGATCACGATGGAGCTGATGCGTTTCTCCGACATGATCTGTGCCGCCTCGCGGATCGGCGTGTCCTCCTGTGTCGATACAACGTCCTTGATCCCCATGTCCCCTATCCGGGTCGTGAACAAGAGACGGTCGCTTCCGCCATAGAACATGCTCTTGTCCTGCATCTCACGGTAGGTCCGGTCGATGTACTTGGTGATGTGTGACTTCAGAAAATACTCGGTGAAGGACAGCTGGGAATCGAGGAGCTTCAGGAGCATCGCCTTATCGAGGAGGTAGCAGAGTGTATCGTCCACGGCCGTGATGTTCGAGCGTACCCGGTCCTTGCCCACGAGCGAAAGGAACCCGAAGGTGTCTCCCTCGCTCCGGTAGTCGATCAGCACTTCTCCTCCGTGCTCGGAGACCATGGAAACCTTCACGCCGCCCTTCTTGATGATCCGAAGCGCTTCGCTCGGGGCCCCGTCCTGTTTCAGGATGACCGTGTCCTTGGGGTAAAACTCTATGGACAGGTTCCGTGCAACAACCTGGAGGTTCGCGTCGTCAAGGAACTGAAAAGGCGGGACCTTCTTCAGAAAGGCCACCACGTCCTCAAGGATGATATTATTCCCATAATTCGGCTGTGTGACGGATTTCATACCTGGTACATAGCAAATTGAGTACCATTTTTTCATGTCTGCCAAACGGTTGCGGTCATGGGGACGCACTGCCCCCGTGAAAATATTATTAGGGTCAATGCCTTTGGGGATTGTCAATCAAGCTGAATGGGAAGGACAGGCATCAAGAATATAAAATCATAATAAATACGGACGCTTTTTTGAAATTGAGTGTTCAAGGAAGAGGGTAAAGACGATCAACGCCGGAGAAGGATAAAACTGCAATTATAGAAGATTATATTTTATAAATAGACACTTAGCGAATATTTTTTTATGGCTCATCCGGAAAAGCAAAGCATGCACATGGATTTTCATCTTGATTGCAACAAAAGGTAACCACATAACACCTTACCGCGATACAATAAGTATCATGACAAGAGATTGCAATAAATTAGTCTATTGTTGCAGATTAGAAATTTCAGCCACCTAACCCGAACAACCGCAGCCGCTACTTCCCTGATTGGACCTTTTTTATGACCATTTTTACGGCTTTTCCCGCATCCCTCATCAGCCAGAAGATACAAAAGACCGCCGCCGCGACAACCACTATGGCGAGGCCTCGTTCGCCCCGTTGGATCATCGCGATCGCACCGCTGAGCAGAAAGATCATGAAGCCAAGAGGAATAAATATTCTGGAAAGGACCTCCTTGACCGGGGACAGGTTCTTATAGCATTCCCGCGCATCGTCACGCCTGCCCATTTTTTCGTATAGATCTCCCAGACCGAACCAGAGAGTATTGTTCTGCGGGTCCGCTTTGGTCACCCGTTCGTAATAGGTGAGCGCCCGATCAGGATCGATGTCATGCAGCTGCGCCGCAAGACGGCTCCAGAGCGTGTACCGGTTCCCCGACTTCTCGTAATGTCGTTCCGCATCATCGGTCCTCCCCGTCTCTTCCAGGATCACTGCTTTCAGAAACTGTCCCCGATGAAAATCGGGATGTGATACGAGAAGCCCATCCACGAGCTTCTCGGCCGCCTCATATTCTTTCTTTTCGTAGTGCGCGATTATCTGGTTCAGCAGTTTGCTGATAGACTCCATAGTACATCCTCCTCGAGGGCTCATTTCACGGTCGATTTCCCTGCGGACCATGATACCATAATACCCCCCGATTTCAATGCCCCAAATTTCAATGCCCTTTGCAATTTGGCCCGCATCTGATATTATGGCGGCATGATCAGACAGCCCTGCCGGAGCGATCAATGACCGAACCGACCATGAGTGGTGAAGATAAAGCCTGGAAGATGCTCTCGATGCTCAAACCCGATGAGGTATGCGCGACCGCGGCCGTTTCTTATGAGGCGGCATCGATGCGTTTCCGGGTATGCTCCTTCGGCATGGACTTCATCGTTTCCGTGACGGACAAACGCATATCGAGCACGTCCCAGGGGAGCGAGGTGCTGCTCGGGAAACTCGGCTATTTTTTCAGGCTCTCGGTCCTCTGGTATCTGGTAAGCGCCAAAAACATCGCTTGCACCGGGCGGCTGGTGACGCTCGAACATATCAAGGGCGGCGACATCTTCACCAAGGGTTCGCACATTCTGCCGCTCGACGTTGTTGCTCGGAAATACGGGAAGGATAAGGAAGGGTTTATCCTGAAAGGCGCAAGCCTCGGCGGGGAGATCATGAAGTACGGAGACGCCTCCGTGCGGCTTTACCCCTTACCGAGGGTCCCCGTTACGCTTACGCTCTGGTTGGAGGATGAGGAATTTCCGGCCCGTACCGACCTGCTTTTCGATTCCACCTGCGACATGCAGCTGCCCACCGATATTCTCTGGTCCATCGCCATGATGAGCGTGCTGGTGATGGGGTGAAGAGACAACCTATCGGCGGGTTTCAAATCCACCCGCGCCAAAACCGCGGAGACGCAAGAAGGCAGACGTTCCTGCAGTTCTTAAATTGGGCGACTTGTTGGGCTTCACAAACAACGTTCAGTCCAACCTACCGACTGTCGATCATTGTTTCAGCGACTTATAAAGTTCTTCAAGGTCGCGTTCGTGCTTTAATTCCGCCGATGCAAATTCCTCAAAAAGCTTTTTTGCCTCGGTATTATCAGTGTCCCTGGCCGCTTTTAGGTAAAACTCGTATGCATTGTGCTCGTTCATTATCGCGGTCTTGAAAACCTGAAATAGTGTTTCATTATCCATGGCGCCTCCTCGTGAGAGCGAACGTCCGGATGTTCCCGGTTTAATTTGTTGGGCTTCATGTTACGGCATTGAGAAACAATATTACAGATGGCCTGAAATTGCAAGGAGAAGATTGGCGGGAATCAGAATGCCGTGAGCGCGGGGGACCGGCAGGTTACTTCTTTTTATAATACTCCGGATACAGCCGTTGCGCGCAGTCCGGACAGATGCCATGGCTGAACTCCGCCCCCGAATGTTCGCTGATGTACATCTCGAGGTTGTTCCAATACCCGTGGTCATCCCTGATCTTTTTGCAGGACGAGCAGATCGGCAACAATCCGCTCAAGGCCTTTACCTCGCTTAATGCTTTTTGCAGATCAAGAATGAGCTTCTCCCGTTCCCGCGCCGCCAGCTTTTGCTCCGAGATGTCGATGCTGTATTCGATCATCTGAATGATCTTTCCCTCATTATCAAAAATCGGGAATGCATGGACCTCCATTTCCCTGTTCTTGCCATAGGCGTCTCGGTGCGTGTGCTCCAGCGTCGCCGGCAGTCCCGTCTCCTTGACCTTTTCCAACGAACAGGGATGATCACTGCTGCCGCAGGGCAGGGAGCTTCTGTGCGAGAGCTCATGGCAGGTAAGGTCCTCCGGCAGGGGTCCCTGATAGGCCGCGTAGTTTGCCAGCTTCAGTCGGTAGGTCTCGGCATCAATGACCGTGAACGGGTGCGGGAGTCCATCGTCGGGCAGCAAGTCGAGCGTGGCCACGGTAATCCGCTTCGCCTTGCTCGTCGGCCGCCGCAGGGGATCCAGAAAAACGACCAGCCCGGCCGCAAAGGGAAACACCGTCACAATGCCGCCGATGACCAAGGCGGCCGCGCGGAC
>JBGPIG010000205.1:0-4971 GCA_041484745.1 Nitrospirota bacterium
AGCAGGCCCTTCTACTTCAAGAACCTCCTGAAGCAGATGGAGCAGATCGGGGTCACTTCCGTCCCGGTGGTGTTGACCACGGCGCTCTCCACCGGCATGGTGCTCGCACTCCAGAGCTATACCGGGTTCAAGCGGTTCGGAGCGGAGACGCTTATCGGTACGGTCGTGTCGCTGTCCATGACCCGTGAGCTTGGACCGGTCCTCACCGGCCTGATGGTTGCGGGCAGGGCGGGCGCGGCCATGGCCGCCGAGCTCGGCACCATGAAGGTGACCGAGCAGATCGATGCGCTCTCGACCCTCGCCACGAACCCGATCAAGTACCTGGTGGTGCCCCGCTTCGTTGCGAGCACGATCATGATGTTCTTCCTGACCGTCCTCGGCATGATCATCGGCATCATCGGCGGGTATTTTGTCGGAGTAAAAGTGCTCGGTACGAATCCCGTCACCTACATCAATAACAGCATTAACTATTCCGAAGTCACGGACATCTGGTACGGGCTGATCAAGGCGCTCGTGTTCGGCGCCGTGATAGGGCTTATCGGCTGTTACAAGGGGTTCAACACCGAAGGCGGCGCGGAAGGCGTGGGCAAGGCCACGACGGGCGCTGTGGTGGTCTCGTGCATGCTGATTCTTATTCTGGATTATTTTCTGTCCGCGCTGTTGTGGTGAAGGGAGACCTCGCATAGAGCATAGCGCAGAGAGCAGAGCGAAAAATCTTTCACGCTTTACGCTATGCGCCATGCGCTCTGCGATATCATGGGTATGATCGAGATCATCGAGGTGCATAAGAGCTTTGGCCACCTTCACGTGCTGAACGGGGTGAACCTTACGGTGGAGAAGGGCGAGAGCATGACGGTGATCGGGGGCAGCGGCAGCGGCAAGAGCGTGCTCATCAAGCACATTATCGGTCTCCTGTTCCCCGATAAAGGGCGGGTGATCATAGAAGGACAGATCTTGAACGATCTTGACGAGTACGGACTGAACGAAGTGCGGAAGAAGTTCGGGATGTTGTTCCAGGGCGCGGCGCTCTTTGATTCACTGACAGTCTGGGAAAACGTCGGTTTCGGGCTCAAGCAGCATACGAAGTTGTCCGACAGGGAGATCCGGGATATCACGACGCAGAAGCTGGCGCTCGTCGGGCTGAAGGATGTTGAGGACAAGATGCCGTCCGAGCTCTCGGGTGGTATGAAGAAGCGGGTGGGACTTGCCCGGGCGATCGCCATGGACCCGGCCATCATTCTCTATGATGAACCCACGACGGGTCTGGACCCGATCACGGCTGATGCCATCAATGACTTGATCGTCGACCTCCGCAAGAAGCTCGGTGTGACGTCGGTGGCCATTACGCACGATATGCAGAGTGCCTATAAGATCTCGGACCGGATCGCCATGCTATACAAAGGGGTGATCCAGGAGATCGGCACTCCTGATCAGATCAGGAATACAACGAACCCCATCGTCCGCCAGTTCATCACCGGCAGCGCGGTTGGGCCGATAACTGCGGATTGATTCAATTGCGGAATGCGCGAAGGGCATAGCGCAAAGCGTAAAGATTTAACGCCATGCACTATGCGCTCTGCGAAACTACCGCATTCTATAATCTGAAATCCGCACCGGAACGGGAGCTTCCATGCATAAACTGAGCGCAGAGGCGAAGGTGGGCTTACTGGTCATCATCGGATCGATGATCCTCCTGTACATGACCTTTGCCGTGGGCAAGTATGAGTTTGGCGAGAAAAAGGGATATATCCTGCAGGCGGCCTTTGACTCGGTGGCCGGTCTTGACACCAAGTCGGCCGTGAGGATGGCTGGGGTGAAGATCGGCATGGTGGAGAAGGTGGAGCTTGAGAACAGCCGCGCGATGGTGACCCTGCGAATCGATCCCGAGGTGCGGATCGTGCGCGGGACCGAGGCCATGGTCAAGACCCTGGGCCTCCTCGGCGAGAAATACGTCGAATTTGTGCCTATGAAGAGCGAGGGACCCCGGCCTCCTTCGGCCGGAGGCCCGGCATATTATAGCGGAGGAGAGCGGGTCCAGGCCACCGTATCGCCGAGCGATGTGGACAAGCTCATCAACCAGCTGTCGGCGATCTCCGACGACATCAAGCAGGTGACGGCATCCTTCAGCCAGGTTTTCGGCACCGCCCGGGGGGCACGGTCCATGGAAGACATCCTCAATGACCTGCGCCAGACCACGGCGAACATCAAGGACTTTTCCTACTCCCTCAGAAGCGACGGGACCGAGCTTGTCGTGCGGTTGAACGAGCTGGTGGCAAGCCTGAACGGCGTTGTGGGTGAGAACCGTGACAATCTTAAGATGACGATGGAGAACATCAAGGAAGCGTCGAGGAGCGCGGAGCTGGCGCTGGTCTCCATCGAGGACGCGGCGAAGAAGATCGACCGCGGGGAGGGCACGATCGGCAGGCTGGTGAATGACGAGGGCATGTACAACAACATCGACAGCGCGGCCAAGGGGATCAGCGACTATACCTCGCGCCTTGAGCGTATGAAGACGGTCGTCGCTTTCAGGAGCGAGTATATGTTCCCGGAGGCCAAGAGCTACTTTTCACTGGAACTCAAACCCGCCCTGGATAAATCCTACATTCTCGAGATCGTCTCCGATCCCTTCGCGAACTATTCCCGGACCGTGCAGTCCACAACGCCGCCGGGCGGCACGGTCGTGACCGAGACCTATGAAGACAAATTCAAGTTCAGCCTCGAGTTCGCCAGGCGGTGGGGGAACCTCGCGCTCCGCCTTGGGATGATCGAGTCCTCGGGCGGCATCGCCGCCGATTATTACGCCTATGACGACAGAATTAAATTCAGCCTCGATTTGTGGAACTTCAACAGTAAGGAGCCCGGCAACGAGAATGCGCACGTGAAGGCAACTGCCACCTATAACCTCGGCAAGGTCGCTTTTGTGAACGCCGGATACGACAACTTCCTGAACTCGGCGCGTTCCACGGCGTTCGCCGGTATCGGGCTCCGGTTTGACGACGATGACCTGAAATATCTGATCGGGAGCGTGCCGATACCGAAATAACGGGATTTGCAAAGTGCATAGCGCAGAAAGCAAAACCCTTTGTCTGTTCCCGTCTTTTCTTGACATTTATAGTACAGTTCCTTAGAATGGCGGCCAGGAGATAAGTGTGAGCAAAACAATTACCAAGGCGATCTTTCCCGCCGCAGGTCTGGGTACGAGGTTCCTGCCGGCGACCAAGGCGTCTCCCAAGGAGATGCTGCCGCTGGTGGACAAGCCGCTTATCCAATACGTCGTTGAAGAGGCGGTGGCGTCGGGCATTGAAGAAATAGTGCTGGTAACGGGCCGGGGCAAGCGGGCCATCGAGGACCACTTCGATGTGGCCTTCGAGCTTGAAGAAGACCTCAAAGCAAAGGGCAAGCACAAATTGCTCTCGGAAGTGCAGCGCATCGCCGACATGGTGACGTTCTGCTATATCCGGCAGAAAAATGCGCTGGGCCTCGGCCACGCCGTGCTGACGGCCAAGCGGATCGTCGGCGATGAGACGTTCGCCGTGCTCCTCGGCGACGACATCATCGACGCCAAAGTCCCCGTGCTGAAGCAGATGATGGATGTATATAAACGATACCCGGGCGTGATCCTCGCCATCCAGAAAGTGCCGAAGTCTCAGACGAAAAACTATGGAATTATTGACGCAAAAAAGATCGAGGATGGTGTGTATCTTGTGAAAGACCTGGTGGAGAAACCATCGCCCGATGAAGCGCCGTCCAACCTCGCGATCATCGGCCGCTATATCCTGACCCCGGAAATATTCAGTTCCCTTGAACGCACAAAGCCGGGAAAGGGCGGCGAGATCCAGCTCACGGACGGACTCAAACTGCTCATGGCAAAACAGCCGATCTACGCATACGAGTTCCAGGGGGTGCGACATGACGCGGGCGACAAGCTGGGGTTCCTGAAGGCCACGGTCGAGTTTGGTTTGAAGAACAAGGAGTTCGGCCACGAATTCAGGAGTTATCTGCAAAAGCTGAAGTTGTGAAACAGAATAAATAACAAACAAAAAATTAAAATAATTATCCAGCGGCAGTGTATCGTCATTCCCGAACGATTTAATCGGGAATCCAGGGGTTAGTAACGTCACTGGGTCCCCGATAGGGTCATTCGGGGACGACGGATATTGGGTACCTGAGCAGTTGCATTTATTTTTTGTGATTTTATATTATTTTACCCGAGGAGGCTGGTTTGGCAAAGACCGAAACGAAGGGCATAGATCTTCAACAGTCCATAGAGATACCCAAAAAAATACCCCTGCTTCCCGTCCGGGACATCGTGGTTTTTCCCTTCATGGTGCTGCCGCTGTTTGTGGGGCGGGAGATGTCCATCAAGGCGATCGAAGTGGCGCTCGAGGGGAACCGCATGATCTTTCTGACCTCACAGAAGGACATCAATGTTGAAAACCCCTCTCCCTCGGACCTCTATTCCGTTGGTACGGTCGGCGTGATCATGCGGATGCTGAAGCTGCCGGACGGACGTATCAAGATCCTTGTCCAAGGCGTGGCCAGGGCAAAGACGGTAAAGTTCCTTCAGAAAGAGCCGTTCTACCAGGTCGAAATCAAGACGTTCCCCGATGTCCCGGCGGTAGTGAACCTCGAGACCGAGGCGCTGATGCGGAACGTGAAGGAGCAGATCGAGAAGCTCGTTTCCTTCGGCAAGGTCATTCTGCCGGACATCATTGTGGTTATTGAGAACGTTGATGATCCGGGCAAGCTCGCAGACCTTGCGGTGGCAAACATGGGGCTCAAGGTGGAGCAGGCCCAGGACATTCTCGAGATTGACGATCCGCTGCAGCGGATCAAGCGTATTAACGAAGCGCTCGGCAAGGAGATCGAACTCCTTTCCATGCAGCAGAAGATCCAGGCGGACGTGCGGGGCGAGATCGATAAGACCCAGCGCGAGTACTTCCTGCGCGAGCAGCTCAAGGCGATCCAGCG
>JBGPIG010000206.1:0-4916 GCA_041484745.1 Nitrospirota bacterium
CGCGGCCTGCCCGGGACAGACGCCGGTCGCCGGCTGCTTGAACACGACGCGGACTCTGCCGGACCGGGCGGGTTCTATCGTTGCCGGGACAAAGGGCGAGCGGTAGCGGACCTTTACCGCAACGTCCAGCGGGGCGCGGAGTTCATCAAACGGAATGAAGTGAGGGTCCGAGACGATCATCTCCCGCGTTTCGAGCTCGGCGTGCCTGCCGAGAACAATGCGATTCGCGTCCCGTTCGATCCGTATGACATAGAGCCGCTCTCCTGCGGCAACGCCGAGATGCCTCCGCTGGCCCACCGTGAAGAATGCGATGCCGTTGTGCCTGCCCACGACCATGCCGTCAGCCATGATCATCTCGCCGGGCCTGAGCGTCTCGGGCGCATGCTCTGCTAAAAAAGATCGATAATCATTGTTCGGGACAAAGCAGATCTCCTGGCTCTCGGGCCGTTCCGCAGCGGGCAGATGGAGCGTGCGCGCAAGCGTCCGGACCTCGGTTTTACGCATTTCACCAAGAGGAAAGAGAATGCCGCTCATCTGGTCCTGCGTAAGACGAAAAAGAAAGTAGCTCTGGTCCTTGTGTTCATCGATGCCCTTGTTGAGACGATAGCGGGATGCTTCGGCATCGCGCTCAATGCGGGCATAGTGGCCGGTTGCGAGCCGATCAAAACCGTTCGAGCGAGCGTATCGCAGGAGAAGGCGAAACTTGACGATATCATTGCATTTGATGCAGGGGTTCGGCGTGCGGCCCTGTTGATACTCGGAAATAAAGTCACTGATGATGTCCCGGGAAAATTCGGCCTGCGCGTCGATCATGCGGTGCGGGATGCCGAGGTGTCGGCACACCGCCTGTGCCGAGCCGATATCGCAGCACAGGCCGGCGGTAAGCTTCATGGTGACGCCCTCAACCTCAAAGCCCTGCTTCAGCAGGATCGCGGCGGCCGCCGAACTGTCAACGCCTCCGCTCATGGCCACGAGAACACGCGTTGTCATGGCAAAATAGACCTATCCCTAACCTGGACAAGCCGGAACCCTAAGGGCGTCTCTCGCAGAGAACGCTGAGGACGCAGAGTTATATCAAAACTTATCAGTCTTGGATTTAATCCATACCATCTTTTGAGCTTTTCTCTGCGAACTCTGCGCCTCTGCGCGAAATATTTTTCCCCTTTTGAGAAGGATTTGATTTGTAACTGACTAAAAGACATTCGCTTACCCTCTGTCCGGATATTGTCCTTACTCAAGCTTTTTTCCATTTGAGCGCCAGCAGCGTAATTGACCCGAGCAGGAACAAGATCCCTCCGACAAGCGCCCAGACCGCTCCAGGGTCTTTTGCAATGAGGATGATGGCCTGCGGTCCTCTGTCAAAGTTCAGGCTCTTGAGATAGATCCCGGTCCCTCCGTAGAACAGCGGCGTATTCGGTCCGAGCAAACCGTTTTTCACGAGCTGATTGTTCTCATACAAGGACACCTCCGCGGACCAGTCCCGCATGAAGCCACGTGCATCTGTCTCAACGCGGATCCGCCCGAGTTGCAATGCCCTTTCTTCGGGCAACGGCGCGTACGCGCCCTCAGGCATCGCCCCCGAGAGCTTGTACCCCCAGCCCGCGCCGAGCAAATGCGCAAGCAGGATGAACAGAAAACCGACGTGGATCACCTGCGGCGAGATGCGAAGAAGAAAGTCCGTGCGCGACCATCTGCCTTTGACCGCATGGATGCTGCAGACGAGCGTATTGATCGTGAGGAGCACGAGCAAGGCAAGCGCCGCAAAAAACCACCACGTCGAGGACAGATTGTTCAACGCCGAGGTGCTGACCCAGCGGAGAAGGAGTTGGTCGTTCATGGATGCAAAGACCTCCCGGTGCGCCGGCATCATGTATGAGCCGATGAAAAACAGGCAGGTCAGGACCAGGAGCGTCCAGACCGTTGTCTTGAGTGAGAGGAAGAAGTTTTTCATAAGTAAAACCGCATAGAGCGGAGCGCCGCCCTTCAGAACTCATGCGAGCTCTTCATCAGGAGCCCCACCCCCACGTAGGTGAACAGCACAATTGCAAAACCAACGATCCCCATCCATACGACCTTCGGCCCGGACCATCCGCGCACAAGCCGCGCGTGCAGATAAAGGCTGTAGAAGAACCACACGATCGTGGTCCAGAGCTCCTTGGGCGTCCAGAGCCAGTACGTACCCCAGGCAAGGTAGGCCCAGACCCCGCCGAAGATCATGGCTAGGGAAAAAAGGACATACCCCAGGAGCAGGCTCCGGTACTGGTTGATCTCCGCCGACGGTTCATCGCTCTGCAAAAAGAGAACGCCGTAGACAGCGCCGATCGCGAACAGCGCATAGGAAACGAATGAAAGTATTACGTGAAGCTCGAACCAGATGGTCTTGAGCACCGGCGGCAGCGGCCCTGCCATGGGCGGCGAGACGAACGAGCCCGCCAGAAAGAGCAGGACCAACGGTATCGTAATGACGGTAAAAAGATCGCGTTTCCTGTTCCATGCGGCCATAAGGTAGATAACACCGAGGGAAAAGGCGAGGAAACCAAGCGTATCGTGCAGGCCGATGAGCGGTATCCGTCCGTAGTTCAGCGTGGCACGCAGAATAAGAACGCTGTGCAGCACAACGGCCGGCAGAATAAACCGCGGGCGGTAGAAGGAAAGCGGATAGAGTATATAAAGAAAAATTTCCATGCAGTTTAAAATTCAGGTGGATAGTCTGAAGGCCGAAGACTGAAGGTATAAGACGTCTTACCACCATCAAACATCAGCCTTACGACCTTCAGCCTGAATAGTCAGCTAAGACACAAAAGGCATTCCGGATATCCGGAATGCCTTAAGGTAGTTTTAGTACGAGAGATACTTCAAGACTATTTCTTGCCGAGGATCGCCTCTTTTGCGGCCTTCGCCACGCGGAACTTCACGACCTTCTTTGCCGGGATCTTGATGGCCTCGCCGGTCTGGGGGTTCCTGCCCATACGCGCCTTGCGCTGTACGAGCACGAGCTTGCCGAGACCCGGGAGCGTGAAGGCGTTCTTCGCTTCCTTGTACGCGAGCGCTGCCATATCTTCCAGGATTTGTACAGCCAGTTTCTTCTTGATGTCTGCCTTCTTCGCGATGTGGTCCGCAATCTGAGACTTCGTCATGGCTTTTGCCATAAACTTACCTCCTTTAGGATAATTAAATTAAAATTCTAACTGCGCGGGGCAGATAGTTGCGTTATTGGGGGAAAGTATATACACACTAAAATAAAATAGCAAGGGAAATTTTTTAAAAAGTTGGCCGGTTGCACGGGTATTTAATGAAGGGAGTTTTTTTCTCACCAGGGAAAGCGAGCGCCGCGGAGCAACGCGCCGTGCTGTTTTCCGTTGACTTGAATATCGTGTTTATGATAATTTATTCAGCACACAGAGCAGATGTGTATGAACAAATTCATACTCACCGGTACGGGAGGTGCAGCCATGGCCATAAAAACGAATTTCATTCTCAAGGTTTCCGATGCGAAGCTTGCGGATGTCCAGAAGGCGCTCAAAGACGCGAACATCACTGTCGTGAGCATTATGGAGGTCCATAAGGAAGAAGTGTAGTCGAATACATCTTTCGTCGACCTCGGGGCGGGAGGTCCATCTCTTGCATAAGGGAAGACACAGGGGAATCCCCGCCCGGGTACTTTCCGGCACCGTGTCACGATCCCCAATCCCGGCACTGCTCCACGTGCAGTGGAAATGGCATTATGAAAATTACTCTTACCGATCTTGAACACATAGCAACGGCCCTTTCGATCAAGGTGTCGTACGACGACCTGAAGACATCGAAAGGCGGCGCATGCAGGGTCAACGAGACCCGTCGCATCATCATCAACAAGCATCTTCACAACAGTGAGAAGATCGGCCTCCTGGCGCGGGAGCTTGCGAATTTTGACCTGAGCGGACTGGACATCCCCGGAGGGATCAGAAGTAAGATCGCCCTGGAAGCTAAACGGCGCAAAGAGGCGTGACCTTGATCGCGGCTCCAGCTGAACGTTTTCCGTACGACAGGCTCGTTAGCGGGGAGATGGCCGCATATGAAAACGATCATAGTTCTCTTCGGCACACTGATGTTTCTCCAAGGGTGCACGTATGCCATCTCACCGGCCGTGCGTGACCATGCCGATAAGACCATCCCCTTTGAAAAACTGCTGGCGGACCCCGAATCCTGCACGGGAAAACTGTTCATCCTCGGCGGCACCATCGCCCAAACCTCCACCACGCAGCAGGGTACGCTGATCGAGGTCGTCCAAAAGCGACTCGACTACTGGGGAAAACCCGAGCACTCTCAACGAACGGGCGGCCGCTTCCTCGCGCTCCATCCGGGACATCTTAATCCGATGGCCTATGCACCCGGTCGTGATATCACCATCGCCGGTGAAGTACAGGGGACCAGCAGCCGTTTGCTCGGCGATAACCACTATGACTATCCTGTTCTCCTGTTGAAGGAACACAAGCTTTGGGAGCGTGAGCGCCCATCCTGGGACAGGCCCCAGTGGATCGATCCGCTCTATGACCCGGACGGCCCGGGCAGGCGGAACTGAGAACAGAACTCCCATTGACATTGGAGTGTCATCATGACCCGGTCCGGATATCATCTCACATGCCTCGCTCTTCTCCTCACGATAGCCCCCATGACCGTAGGCTGCGCGCAGCCATTTCCCCCGGAAGTCCTGGCCAAGGTGAACCGGAACGTGTCATTTCAGGAGCTTCAGAATAATCCCGAGCACTACAAAGGCACCTGGATCATGCTCGCCGGAGTGATCGTTGATTCCAAGAATGCCAAGGAAGGATCGCTCATCGAGGTCCTGCAGAAACCCATGGACAACGACGGCCGGCCCCTTCAGACGGACGTAACCGAAGGACGGTTCATGGTCCTGTCGGAACAATTTCTCGACA
>JBGPIG010000207.1:0-4914 GCA_041484745.1 Nitrospirota bacterium
AAGCAGGTAACGACTCATGTTATCGCTAATGGTCAGAGGATAGCACCATCGGCCGTCGCCGGTTTTGAACTGGCCTTTATAGTCTGCGCTCCAGACCTTGTTCGGTGCGTCGCAGGCCAGAAAAGGTTCACTGTATGGCGGCGTCCTCTTGCGCAGCCGCCGATCCTTGACAAGGCCCTGTCGTTTGAGCCATTTTTCGGCTGTACACACAGAAGGCCATTTGATCTGGGGCTGGCGCACGTTTAAGAAGTCTAACAGCTTCTTGGGACCCCAGGTCATATGCAACAGCTTTGCTTCAACCAGACGGTCAATGATTTCTTCGTCGGTCTGGTTCGGATGATTGACCGGAGCGCGGCAAAGCTCATTTAGGCCATCCTGGCCGAGCCCGTTGTAACGCTCGGTCCATTTGTAAACAGTCTTGCGGCTGACTCCGTAGATCACCGAAAGTTCGGTGATACTGTAACCGGCAAGCCGGTCGGCTATTAACTTTAAACGTTCTTTCATGGGCTCCGTTTTTCTCCAGGGCATAGGATGGTTCTCCTATCCCTGAGTTTAACGTGTTACCCATGTCCACAGGTTCGTTTGTTACCTATGTTAGCAGGTTGTACCCTCGCCTACCCCTTCCCCGCTGGGGGAGGACACAATGAGGGTAAAGCTGTATCAGTGTTAAATGCGCTTGTATTAGATCCAAACTTTCCTTCGTGTCTTCGTGCCTTAGTGACAAAAGCATATATTCGTATTATTATATTTACTTCCCGATACAAAAGCCGCTGAATATCCGCTCGAGAATGTCTTCTGTATAGGTCGCGCCGATAATAAGACCAAGACAGTCGAGCGCATCCCGGAGGTCTACTGCCGTGAACTCCGGCGACAGGTTTACTCTGATCGATTCGAGCGCTTTTTGCAAGCTGACTTTCGTTTGTTCAAGCGCGGTCTTATGGCGTTGGTTCACAGCCCAGGCATGTTCCCGGGAGATGATCATCCCCTGCTTCACGATGTCTGAAATCATGCGCCTCAGGTCGTCGAGCCCCTCGCCGGTACGGCACGACAGCGCGATTTGTTTCTCGGGCCAATCAATGGGTTCCGTCCGTCGCGGCAAATCAGACTTGTTGATTATGGCAATCGAGTTTTTTCCCTTTACTTTCTCTAACACTCGATTGTCCTCCGCCGAGAGCGACTGCGATCCATCAAGCACGACAAGCACCATGTCAGCAGATTCGATAGCAGCAAGGCTCCTGCGAACCCCCTCTTGCTCCACGACATCTTGAGAATGTCTGATACCGGCGGTATCCAATATTTTAAGAGGTACACCAGAAATGTTCAGATATTCTTCAATTACGTCGCGCGTAGTCCCCGGGACCTCGGTCACAATAGACCGGCTTTGTTTTAAGAGCGCGTTCAGCAACGACGATTTCCCCACATTTGGTCTGCCCACAATGGCGGTCGCGAACCCATCTCGAAGTATTCTGCCATAGGTATAGCTCGAAAGCAGGCTGTCAATTCCGGCAAGCACACGAGATACTTCGTCTGCCAGCGGTTGCCCGGTTTCGGTCTGAATCTCCTCTTCCGGGAAGTCGATTCCCGCCTCGACAGAGGCAAGGAGCGATATAAGCTGCTCTCTGAACGCAGCGGTTTCCGATGACAGGCCGCCGAGCAGCTGTTCATTTGCCGCTCTATGAGAGCGGTCTGTTTTCGCCCTGATGATATCCATCACAGCCTCGGCCTGTGCCAGATCGATTCTGCCATTCAGAAACGCGCGTTTTGTAAACTCGCCGGGCTCCGCCTGCCGGACGCCTGAGTTGATCAATAAACGCATCGTTCGCCAAAGGGGTATCATCCCGCCGTGGCAGTTAATCTCAACTACATCTTCACGAGTATATGTGGCAGGGGCCCGCATTACGCTCACAAGCACCTCATCCACAGTTTCTCCTGTACCCGGATCGACAATGAGGCCATAATGCAGTGAGTGGGTAGAGGCAGGGTTAAACTGTCCGCTTCTGCGCGGTCGGAAAATCCGTTGAGCCGTGACGAACGCATCCTTTCCGCTTATTCGGATAATGCCGATTCCGCCCTCTCCCGGAGGCGTAGAAACTGCGCAAATAGTGTCCTGCTCAAACATGGCGGTATATTACCACAATGGAGAATCACTAAAAAGTTCTTTTTGGAGAGGTGCATGAGGAATCAGCTGAAATCGGATTAACAAAACGTCATGGAGATTTTCCCCTTCAATACCGTATCCGCTTTTTAGCAACGTTTTTCACTCCTCATTTGGATTTTATGATAAAATAATTGCTACCTGATATTCCCATGAAGACACAAGACGTAAAAAAGCTGGCAGAAAAGTACTCTCCTGGCATACTCGAGAGCTGCATCAAACAGCAATTAGAGAAGGGCGAGAACTCCTGCGAAATCGTTGATGAAGGCGATGAGGTGATCGCGGCATTGAGCAAGGCCGAGGTAATACGGGAGCTCATGGACCAGGGCATGACCTTTTCCGACGCCCTCCGCGAGCTCGGACGGAGGATCCGGGCAGTATACGGCAAGGACGATTAGGAAAAATGCGAAACAGCGTTATCCGTTAGATTTCCGCGGGCCTTATTCCCCTCTTTAAAAGAGAGGGCGTTTTACGGCAGTGCAATGTTCAAACCGGACAATACGGCGTTACAATAAATTTCACCGGCAGGAGGTTCAAGAAACCGCGTTCTCCGCAACGTCCGCGGAAATACCATTATGAACAACATCGCTCTCTGGAAACGATACAAAAAATATCTCTGCGAATGCCCTTCGATCGGAATGACGCTCGACATCAGCAGAATGGACTTCACTGATGATTATATCGCACGCATGGAGCCTGATATCCAGAGGTCGTACGAGGCCATGGACGCCCTCGAATCAGTCGCCATAGCGAACCCTGATGAGAACCGCATGGTCGGACACTACTGGCTCAGGGAGCCGGGGCTCGCACCATCGAAGGAGATCACGCAGGAGATTGAGAACACCCTCAGGGCGATAAAGGATTTCGCATTCACGGTGCACGCGGGAAAGATCTTTCCCCGGAAGCGCGCCCGGTTCACGCATATATTGAACATAGGAATAGGTGGTTCCGCCCTCGGTCCCCAATTCGTCGCCGATGCCCTCGGAACGCCTGCTGATAAAATGAAACCATATTTTCTGGACAATACCGACCCCGATGGCATCGACAAGGTGCTTGCAGAAATTGGGAATAACTTGTCAGATACGCTTACTATCGTAATATCTAAAAGTGGCGGTACAGTGGAAACGAGGAACGGAATGGCGGAAGTTGCCTCAGCCTACCTGAAAGCAGGTCTTTCGTTTGAAAGGCATGCTGTAGCTATAACCGGAGTGGGGAGTTCGCTTGACAATATCGCACAAAAAGATGGCTGGATTGCCAGATTCCCAATGTGGGACTGGGTTGGTGGGAGAACTTCAATTACTTCGGCTGTAGGCATTCTTCCCATGGCCTTACAGGGAATAGATACGCAATCTTTCCTCAAAGGGGCTTCGCTCTGTGACGAGGTGACCCGGGGCAAGGACACCCTATCCAACCCGGCGGCATTATTAGCCATAGCATGGAACCATGCAACAGGTGGCCGGGGCCGGAAGGATATGGTGATCCTTCCCTATAAAGACAGGCTTATGCTCTTTTCAAAATACCTTCAGCAGCTTGTCATGGAATCTCTCGGCAAAGAGAAAGACCTTAACGGCAAGATCGTGAATCAGGGAATCACCGTCTACGGCAACAAAGGCGCCACAGACCAGCATGCGTACGTGCAGCAGCTTCGCGAGGGAGTGAACAATTTCTTCGCCACCTTTATCGAAGTCCTGAACGACCGGGACGGGTCGTCTATGGCGGTCGAACCCGGCGTCACGAGCGGAGATTACCTGAGCGCCTTCTTTCTGGGAACGAGGAGTGCCTTGCACGAAAATGGGCGGGAGTCCGTCAGCATTACGGTCGAGAAGCTCGATGCGCAGACAGTCGGCGCCCTCATCGCATTGTATGAACGGGCAGTGGGTTTCTATGCCACGCTTGTAAACATCAACGCGTACCACCAGCCCGGCGTGGAGGCGGGCAAGAAGATGGCCGGAGCGATTATCAAACTCCAAAATGATGTGCTTGCGTTTTTGTGCGAGAATGCGGGCAAGTCATTCACTGCGGAAGCGGTTGCCGGGGCTGTCAAGGCTGATGAGAACGTCGAGTCGGTCTTCAAGATCCTCGAGCATATGAGCGCGAACAATGACCATAACGTAAAGAAAAGTGCGGGAAAAACTGTTTTTGGCGCGACGTATACTGTCTCGGGAGCGTAGTCTACTCTTCTGATCATTTACGAACAATACGGAAAGGCCTTATGGGCGATTTGAACGAACGAGTACCCTCCATGAAATAAAGGGGCATGCGGCGGAATGGCAGTCGAATTCAGACCCTTTAATCCTCTCCCTTCTGGCCGATAAAGAAATCCTTCTTGTCCTTGAAAAGAACGTTAAACGTGGTAAGAGAACCATAGATGCGTGTGATGTATTGCTGCAGGTCGACTTTATCGCCGTCGGAGAGACCCTTGTGCGCGTTGATCTGCTGCTCCATGACCCGCAGTCGGTCACGAACCATAACGACCTTGTGAAAAAGGGTCTCGATAGGTACGCTCTTTGATGCAAGTTTCGGATCACCCGGCTTCAGGATCAGCTCTCCACCCTTCCACCGGATTCCCAACCCGATGTCCGGCAGGTCTTCCCTGCTAAGTTCGAACACTGCGAGCTTCATCATTTCGTAAGACGTTGTCTCCGCGTCAGACAGCACCTGAAGATCGTCTGCCGTTGCAAGGGTCCTTTTGTCCGTACGGGGAAAATATACGGTACACTGCTGATTGTCCCCCAGGCCGACCGTTTCTTCGACGCGGC
>JBGPIG010000208.1:0-4902 GCA_041484745.1 Nitrospirota bacterium
AGCCGGTCCTGACGCGGGTGGACGGGGGCATGGTTGTGTATCAGGACCTGTATGTGAACCCCGACCGGCCGCTGCTCAGGCTTGTCATCAGCATCCCCTCGTCCCTCCTGCTCCGGGACATGCAAGCGGTCCTGCGGTTCTTTTTGATCGTGTCCTTGCTGTCCCTGGTCGTCATCTCCGCCATCGCTTATTACCTCGCCCGGTATCTGTCCCGGCCGATCGTCGAACTTGCGCACGTCGCTTCGCGGCTTGCCCAGGGAGATCTCTCCACGCGGGTGAAGGAAAGGTCGACGGGCGAGGTGCGGCTGCTTATCGACAGCTTCAACCGGATGTCGGAGGACCTTGAGAAAACCACGGTCTCCCGGGACTACGTCGACAACATCATCAGGAGTATGATGGACACGCTCATCGTCATAGCGCAGGACCGGACGATCATGCAGGTGAACGCCGCGGTCTGCGCGCTCCTGGAGTATGACGAGCGTGAACTTGTCGGGCGGCCCCTGGACATGATCATCGAGCAGGACCCGGGAGAGAGCGTTTCGGTCATCGACGAAGTGCTCGGGAAAGGGTTCATCGGCAACCGTGAGCGACTCTACCTGACGAAGAGCGGACGGGTGGTCCCGGTGCTCTTCTCGGCATCGGTCATGCGGGACGCTCGGAACACCATCCAGGGCATTGTGTGTGTGGCCCAGGACATTACGGACCGAAAGCGGGACGAAGAGAAGCTGAAGGCCTATTCCGCTGAACTTCAGGAGATCAACGAGGAGCTCAAGAGCTTCGTCTATATCGTTTCGCACGACCTGCGGTCGCCTCTGGTCAATATCAAGGGGTTCTCGGAGGAACTTATCTGCGGGATCAGGGAGATCGGACCGCTCCTGGAAAAGTACCTCGACGGCTTTGAGGCCGAGGCCCGACGGAAATTCACCGAGGTGTTAAAGAAGGACATCCCGGAGGCGCTCGCGTTCATCGGCTCGTCCGTGAACCGCATGGACAACCTCATCAATGCCATCCTGAAACTGTCCCGCGTCGGACGACGCAAGATCAACCCGGAGCCGGTCTCCTCGCAGGACCTGGTCCGGACCATAGTTGATTCCCTTGCCCATCAGATCGGGACCCGGAAGATCAGCGTGAGTGCGCCGGGATTGCCGGTCGTGGTTGCGGACAAGATGGCGTTGGAACAGATATTCGGGAACCTTCTTGACAACGCGGTGAAGTACCTGGAGCCCGGACGCAACGGCGTGATCGAGGTGTCCGCCGAGCGGAGCGGCGGAGAGGTGGTCTTTCATGTCCGCGACAACGGCAGGGGCATGGCCAAAGAGGACATCCCCAGGGCGTTCGAGATATTCCGGCGCGTCGGGAAGCAGGACGTGCCGGGAGAGGGTATGGGGCTCGCATACGTGAAGGCGCTGGTACGGGCCCACGGCGGACGCATCTGGTGCGAGTCCGAGCCGGGTACTGGGACAACGTTCAGCTTTTCGCTCCCCCATGGGGAGGAAATCTCCGGAATTTCCCCGGTACAGGAGAATTGACCAAGACCCGTTGATGTGGGAAAGCGCATTGGCCAAATTCGTTTTTTGTCGGGAAGAGAATCTTAATTTATTCGTGATATAGTGGAAGGAGCAGGACAATATATACACTCAAAGGAACTAAATATTCACCGCTGATGCGCTGAGACGCCGAGAAAAACATAGCGAATCCAAAAGCTTTTCTCTGTGCCTCCGCGTCTCTGCGGTTGACAATGACTTTTTAGGGTTCTTGCTGATCTGCAATGTAAGCTTCTTTAACTTCTTTACGAAAGAACTTAAGTTATTCTCTGTCGAGGTTTACTCTATGCCGCATGCCGGCTTAATGGATGAAAAAGATCTGGGTCCGATCAAAGGGCCCTTTCAGAGGGCCCGTCTCCACATCCGGGGAGGGAAAAGAAGGCTCCGGCAGGGCAAGATTGCGGCGGGGATCGTAACGCTCTATGATTCGCTGCTCGCTGCGATGGAGTGGTATAGGAATACTCCCGAACACCGGGACCGGCTCGTTGTCATGCAGGGTGACGACCTGAACGACGACAAAACCGTGTACGCCGCTCTGGTCCGCTCCGGCGTGCTTGATGGGAAATTCGATTTTGTCGCTTTTGACCGGCTTACCGAGCGTGCCCTGGATGAGGAACTTCCGGGATATGATTACGACGAGCTGCTCGCCGGCATCGAGTCGGTGATGACCCAGCTCGGCGTCATGCCGTTCGACGAGGGCTCGCTCCCCCCCGAAGATCCGAGGACGTATTAATAGACATCTTTTATGAACAGACTTGCCAACGAAAAATCAGCCTACCTCAAACATGCCGCCCATCAGAAGATCGACTGGTACCCCTGGTCAGAGGAGGCCTTTGAGCGCGCGCGACGCGAGGACAAGCCCGTCTTCCTGAGCACCGGAGCTGTTTGGTGCCACTGGTGCCATGTCATGGCAAAAGAATCCTTCGAGGACGACGGGACGGCGCAGCTTCTGAATGAGCTCTTTATCACGATCAAGCTCGACCGCGATGAGCGGCCGGACATCGACCGTCGGTACCAGCAGGCCGTCGCGGCCATGGGCGGGGGGAGCGGATGGCCGCTCTCCGTATTCCTGACGCCCGATAAAGAGCCCTTCTTCGGCGGCACCTATTTCCCGCCCGAGGACCGGCAGGGCAGGCCCGGATTCAAGAATGTGCTCAGGTCGGTGAGCGAGTTCTTCAAAACGAAAAAGGGAGATGCCCGGTCCTACGCGGCCCGCGTCATGGAGGCGCTCAGGCCGGAGGCGCTTTCTCACGGGGAACTGAGCGAAGCATCGCTTGCTGAAGCGGAGAGCGCCATGCTTGCCCTCGTTGACCAGGAGAACGGCGGATTCGGCGCAGCGCCCAAGTTCCCCATGCCCGGCGGGCTGGAGTTCCTTATCCGCCGTTCGGGGAAGGGCGCGGATTCACCGGCGGGCCATGCTTCCCGCAGGATGCTTGAGGCAATGGCCCGGGGCGGGTTTCATGACCACCTCGGCGGCGGTTTCCACCGATATTCGGTGGATGAGGCCTGGCGCATTCCGCACTTCGAGAAGATGGCTGACGATAATGCCGGGCTGCTCAGGAATTACCTCGATGGCTACGCGGTCTTCGGTGACGAACGCTTTCGCGCCATCGCGGAGGGGACCATTGCTTTTACGCGCGGGGTCTTGTCCGGTCCGGCAGGCGGGTTCTATGCGAGCCAGGACGCGGATGTGACGCCGGACGATGAGGGCGGCTACTTTACCTGGACCGAAGAAGAGTTCAGGGCCGTGCTCGATGCCGAAGAATATCCCGTCCTCGCCATGCTCTATCTCCACCCGAGGGGAAGCATGCACCATGACCCCGCAAAAAAAGTCCTGTTCCTGGAACGGGCTCCGGATGAGATTGCGCGAAGCCTCGGCAAACCGGCCGAGGATGTGCGGCGCATCATTGCCTCCGGAAACACAAAACTGCTTGATGCGCGGGTACGGAGAGAGACCCCCTTCATCGACCGGACGTTGTATACCTCGCTGAACGGGATGCTCATCAGCGCTTTTTTTCACGCGTACTGCGTCCTGGGTGATGAAGCCGTCAGAGACTTCGGCGTGTTGAGCCTCGAACGCATCCTCAAAAAACGTCTTGTTGACGGAAGACTGCTGCATACCGAGGATATCCCGGCGGTGCTTGATGATTATGTGTACCTTGTCTATGCGCTGATCGCGGCGTATGAGGCCACGGCGCTATCGAGGTATCTGGACCTCGCCGATGAGCTCATGGCGGTCTGCCTTGCAAAATTCTACGACAGCGCCGAAGGCGGGTTCTTCGATACGGAGAGCGAGGTGCTGGGGACGCGGCTCAAACGGATCGAGGACGTTCCCCATGCTTCGGCCAATGCTCTGGCCGTCATGCTCCTGCTGAAGCTCTCACTGATGACCGGGAAGGACGAGTACCGGCAGAGGGCCGAACAAACGCTCGGGATCTTTGCCGCGTCGGCGGCCGTGATGGGCGTTCATGCGGGAACTTATTTCTGCGCTCTCGACGCCTCATATCGCATGCTCAAGATTACGGTCGAGGCGCCGCCTGCCGGGGAACTTGCGAAGGCCGCGCGCCTTCTCTCCGGTCGAACGTATGCAGCGCTCATTTACGGTGAAGATCATGGCCGGGTGACCGCGTGTCGGCAGAATACCTGTTTTGATCCGATCCATGAGCCTGACAAAGTTAGGGATGTCTGTAGGGAACTGTAGCAAGATCTATAGGTTCACTAACCATAGACATAGAAACGTTCCGCGCCAAAACGGGGGATAGGAGACGTTGCGTACTATGCGCCGTGAAATCGTAACATCGGTGACTCATACCGTATCGTCCCGGGTGAAAAAAACCGCGCCGCCCGGCAAATTGTCATGATAAATTTAGGCTTGCAATCGGCTTCCTATTCAGATAAATTTATCATCAGAGGAGAACGAAATGAAGATAGATATCGAAAAAGAAGAAGACGGGCGGTGGATTGCCGAAGTTTCCGATCTTCCGGGCGTTGTAGCTTACGGAAAGACACGTGAAGATGCCATCGCCAAGGTTGAAGCGCTTGCCCTACGAGTGATTGCAGATCGAATAGATCATGGTGAAACCATACCTGAACTTGATGAACTCTTTGCGGTCCTTGCATGAGCCAAGAGCGTATGGGGTCAGACTTAAAGATTGAGTTATTGACACCTGTCTGGATATTTGCTATCCTCTGTCATGGCCAGAAAACCCCGAATTGAATACGAAGGCGCCTTTTATCACGTAATCACCAGAGGAAACCAGAAGCAGAAGATATTTAAAGATCCCCTCGATTATCGTAAATTTCTTGAGATCCTTATCGGCTACAAACAACGCTATCATTTTCATCTCTATGCCTACAT
>JBGPIG010000209.1:0-4857 GCA_041484745.1 Nitrospirota bacterium
CAGTATTCATACTCCTGTGAGAAAAAATATCATCACCTTGTTGTCTTTTTTGATGCTTGTCATCGGCAGCTATTATTTATTGGACACAAGAGTCGCCTTGTTCTTCAAGAATGTATGGATCTCCAATTCCCGACTGTCCATCTTCTCCGTTAACATTCCCGATGTCTTATTCCCCATTGTTTGCCTCATCACCGGTATTGCATGGGCAGCATATTTCTATCTTGCAAAAAAAGGTATTTACAACGCCCATACGCGGTTCTTTCAGCTTATTGCCGTTTCGATCCCGTTCACGTTTTTTCTGAAAGCGGTACTGAAGCTGGTATTCGGCAGAATCAACACGAGATTCTGGTTAAGTCATCCCCGTTCCATCGAGTTCCATTGGTTTCACGGAGGTGGAAATTACGGTAGTTTCCCTTCGGGACACATGGCGGTGTTTATGGCACTTGTTGTCGCCCTGTGGAGATTGTATCCTCGTTTTCGGCCGTGGTATATCGGTTTTCTCTCGGTTTTGGCAATGGCACTCATTGCGACGGATTACCATTTTGTCAGTGACGTTATTTTTGGAACATACCTCGGCTATTGTGTTGATCAAGGTACCCATGCAGGCTTAACGTCCTTGTTCAAATCGAAGGAGGAGAACTCGCAGCGAGGGATGACCGTCAATACATAAAGGCGGCGAATGGCGCAGGGTGAGCACCCCTGGAAATGTATCGCTGAAGCAACGCTCACGTCTCAGGGCAACAAGTAACGTTCAAGGCGCTATAGATAAACCGGGCGGAGTAACGTTAAACAGGAAGAGAACAATTCTCCCTTGGTTTGACCGGGACAAAGTTTTCGCTTGCTTTCTTTGCCCCGTTGTGTTAAAAGAACGATAACACTCTGGGAAAATCCTTTAAGAGTGGGCATTTTTTGCCCACTCTTTTTATTTGGGGATTGCATGTCTGAGGTTGTTGAGAAAATACGGCTGATCCTCGCCCCTATCCTCGAATCCATGGGATTGTCTCTCTGGGAAATGGAGTTCCAGAGACAGGGTCCGCAATGGCTTCTCCGGATCTACATTGATCGGGAATCGGGCGGCGTCACCTTGAATGACTGCGAGGTCGTGAGCAGGGACCTGAGCGCGGCGCTGGATGTCGAAGACATTATCCCGCATGCCTATACGCTTGAGGTATCGTCACCCGGGCTCGACCGGACCCTCTCAACGCCGGAGCATTTTGTTCGTTTTGCCGGCAGTATGGTCAAGGTAAAAGTCTTTCAGCCCATCAATGGAGAAAAGGTCTTCCGCGGCAAACTGCTGGGGATGACTGAGGACACCGTAAAAGTGGAGCTCGAAACGGCGATAGTTCTGGAAATAGCCTTGAGCAATATCACCAAGGCCGCGCTTGAGGTGGATTTTTAAGTCAATGGTGATAGTATCAGCGGTTAAATTCGACTTCTTACGAGATTATCAAGCGTATTCATAATCAGGAGGAAAAGACGTATGAGTCAAGAGTTGATTCATGTGATTGACCAGATCAGCAAGGAAAAAGGCATCTCGAAGGAGATGGTTGTCGAGGCGGTAGAGTCGGCGCTCGTGAGCGCGGCCAAGAAGAAGTACGGCACCCAGCGGATCGCGGTGCAGATCGACCCGAAGCGGGGCGATATCATCATGTATGCCTATAAGAAGGTCGTGACCTCGGTCACGAACCCGGAAGAGGAGATCACCCTCGAAGAGGCGCAGACGCTTTATCCGGACGCGCAAATGGACGGGGAAGTACCGCTCCAGGTTGAATTCCAGGGCTTCGGAAGGATCGCGGCCCAGACGGCGCGTCAGGTCATCGTGCAGAAGGTCCGCGAAGCCGAGCGCGAAGTCATCTTCAAGGAGTTCAACGACAAGATCGGACAGCTCGTGAACGGCATCGTGCTGCGCCATGAGAAAGGCGCATACTACCTCGATCTTGGCAAGACCGAGGCGGTTCTTCCCGCGCGAGAGCAGGTCCCGCGCGAGAGTTACCGGCGGGGTGACCGGGTCAGGGCCTATGTGCTCGAGGTGCGTGATACTTCCAAGGGTCCGCAGGTGGTTCTTTCCCGTGCGCACCCGGAATTAGTCTCAAGGCTCTTCGAGATGGAAGTGCCGGAGATCTACGAGAATATCGTCGAGGTCAAGGGTGTGGTGCGCGAGGGGGGAGACCGCACCAAGATCGCCGTGGCGTCAAAGGACTCTCATGTCGACCCGGTAGGCGCCTGTGTAGGCATGAAGGGCTCGCGAGTCCAGGCAGTGGTGCGTGAGCTTCGGGGCGAGAAGATCGACATTATCCCGTGGTCCGAGGACCCGCGCATCTTTATCGCCAAAGCATTGAGCCCGGCGGTGGTCGAGAAGGTCGGCGTGACCGAGGAAGACCGTTCCGCCCTGGCCGTGGTTGCCGACTCCCAGCTGTCGCTTGCCATCGGCAAGACAGGCCAGAACGTGCGGCTTGCGGCCAAACTCACCGGCTGGAAGATCGACATCCTGAGCGAATCCGAATACGATCAGGAACGCCAGAAAGAGCGCGAACAGGAGATCGAGGCGGCAATTGTTGAAGAAACACGGAAGATGGCGGAGGAGACCGAGGCGGCCGAGAACATGGAGGCGCAGGTCGCCGTGACGCCTTCCGTCACTGCGCAGAAAAGCTCCGGCCTGACCGTCATCGAAGGGGTAGGGCCGAAGACGGCTGACCTGCTCGAACAGGCCGGCTACGACACGGTGGAAAAGATCGCTGCGATGTCCGATGAAGATATCCTCGCTGTCCCTGGTATCGGAGAAAAGACGGCGCAGAAGATCCTCCTTGCGGCACGTGCGATGATTGGAAAGTAAACTGACGCCTTTAGTCAGTTACGAGACGAATTCTACTCAACAGGGATGAAACATTTTGCCACACCCTGCACTCGCGGTTCCACTCGTAAACGCCGGGCGCAGGCAAAAAGCACATAAGGCGCAGAAGAGAAGAGCTTGAAAGCGTCAATAAATCTATTTTAGTTTTTGCTTTTTTTGTTTCTTTTGTGACTTCTGTGGCTAAAATGATTTCCGGCTTGTCCGGGTTAGGTGACAACCATGAAACATCAGCCGGAAAGGACCTGTATCGGCTGCCGGAATGTGTTCACCAAGGACGAGGTGGTCAGGATCGTCTCGGGCCCGGCGGGGATAGCCATTGACTACCGCGAGAAGCTTCCGGGCCGCGCAGCCTATGTCTGTCCCCGACCGGACTGTATCCAGAAGGCGTTCGGCAAGGGCAATCTGGCAAAGGCGCTCCGACTGAAGATCCGACTTCCGGGCACGGATGAATTCATCGTCCTGCTCGCGGCGAATATCGAGGGAAAAATTAAGTCGCTTATCGTTATGGCGGCAAAGGCGGGAAAACTTGCGGCCGGGTATTCGGCCGTGCTGGATGCCCTGGAAAAAAAGCGGGTGGAGATGCTCTTGTATGCACAGGACATCTCCGAAGGGACGAGGGCGAAAGTGGCGCTCCCCGAAACGCGGTCGATGCGACAGGCATCGCTCTTCACGCGTGATGGACTTGGCAAGCTTCTCAACCGGGAACTGGTGGGTGTGATCGGGATCGAAGACAAAGGGTTCGCCGATGCGGTCTGGAAAGAGACCGAAAGATTAAAAGTCTTGATAAATAACAATGGGTAGAGTACTATATAACACTTATTCAACTTTTCGGGGGTATGCGATTTTATGACGGTGATCAGGGTACATGAACTGGCCAAGAAGATGGGAGTCGAGAGCAAGGACCTCATTTCTGTTCTTGATAAAATGGGGATCAGAGACAAAACTCCGTCGAGCGGTCTTGATGACAAAGAATCCAAGTCCCTGATCGAAAAGCTGAAGGCGATACGCAAAGAGAAAGAAAAAGATAAAATTAAAAAGGAGCCGACCGATGCGGTCATCTCAAAAGAGGAGCGGCTGAAGAAAACGGCGGCATTGATCGGAAAATTCTCTTCAACGCTCGAAAAACCGGGAGTAAAGCCGAAACCCGCGCCCATTCCGCCGCAACTGAAGCCAACCCTGCCGGCCCCGCCGGTCATCCCGCCCGCGTCTCAGGCAAAACCCGTCCAGCCTGCCGCGCTGGAAGAGAAGAGTGTTTCACCGGTCCCTCAATCCGCGCAGCCGACTCAGGCCGCTCAGCCCCAGCAGGCACTTGCTGTGCGGCCGGCCTACGCACCACAGAGACCGGGCGCGCCGCCGCGGCCGGGGTATTCACCGCAGAGACCGGGTGCGCCGCCACGGCCGGGCTTCGCACCGCAGAGACCGGGTGCACCACCGCGGCCGGGAGGGCGGCCGTTTGAGAAATCGACGTTCCGATCGCCCGTGCTCGAGCCTTCGCAGGTTCCTCCGTTGATGATGCCGGTTCCCGGCAAGCAGTCGAAGAAAAAGTGGCAGAAAAAATCAGAATACGAAACGAAGACCGACCGCGAATTTCGTGAAAAGCCGTCCTTTAAGAAGCTCCCCGATCTCAAGACGCTTCCGGCCGGCAAGAAACCGCACCGGAAGGATGATAAGCATATTCAGCATTCCGAAGTCTCCGAGATCACGAAACCGAGGAAGAAAGTCGTCAAGATCCAGGAAGGTTGCACCATCAAGGAATTCGCCGAGGTCTTGGGGCTGAAAGTGGGTGACGTGATCAAGAAGCTCATGGTCATGGGTATCATGGCGACGCAGAACCAGCCGATGGACATGGATGCCGCCATGCTCCTCGCCGATGAGTACGGAGTCAAGGCCGAGATCGCGAGCATTGAGTCCGCCGAGGATATCCTTGAGGAAAAGGCGGACGAGACCGAGGTGAAGGTCCTGCGGTCTCCCGTTGTTACGATCATGGGACACGTGGACCACGGCAA
>JBGPIG010000210.1:0-4810 GCA_041484745.1 Nitrospirota bacterium
CTGCGTCTGCTTATACAAATCTACCTTGCCCCAGACCGGTTTGTCCAGGAGGTAAGGCTCCATAAAACTAAGCACGTAGAGATTACGCGTTCCGGCTGCGCCCCATTGGAGCTTGAGCTTAAGGAGCTGTCCGCGTCCTCCGAGGTTGCCCTGCGTGATCTCCGCAATCGCGGTCAGTTTGTCCACCGAGCTGTATCCGCCGCCGACGCTCAAGGTGCCGGTAAGCTTTTCCTTCACCTTGACGTTCAGGTCCATGACCGGCTCCTGCAGCCGGCGCTCCGGCACAATATCCACGGTCTCGAAAAAATTGAGGTTGTTGATCCGTTCGTAGCTCCGCTTGAGCGATTTTTTGCTGTAAAGGTCGCCTTCGTCGAGTCGCATCTCGCGCCGGATCACCTTGTCGCGGGTCTTGCTGTTGCCTGAGATGTCGATCCTGCCGATCCGCACCTCGCCGCCTTCCTGGATCTCGATAGTGATGGCGACCGTTTTTTTGTCCGGATCGATATTGAACTGGGGGATCACATTTGCAAAGGGCCGCGCAATGCTGTCGTAGCGGTCCATGATCCTGCCCACATCCTGACGGAGCATCTCCCTGCTGAAGATGTCTCCATTCTTCAGTTTGACCTCTTTCGTCAGTTCGTCATCGGAGAGGAGCGCATTCCCCTTCAACACTATGGAGCCGACCCTGAACTGGTCTCCTTCTTTCAGGTTGAAGCGAACGACAAGTTCACTTTTTCTGATAAAAGTCTTCGGCGGACCCCAAAAGTAGCATTCACGGAACGTGTAGGACTTTGGATCGATGACCGGCTCGTCCACCAGGACCTGGATGTATCCCCTGTTGTAGTAGAGGTTCTTGATGGTCTCGACGTCATCTTTGAGCTCTTCCGTTCTCAGCGTCCCGCTGCGTCCGAGGAAAGAGAAGAACCAGTATTCCTGGTTTTTGAGGGCGTCCTTGATCTCCTTCGTCGGAATGGCTTTGTTGCCGGTGATGATGACGTCCTCTAATTTTACCTCGCGTCCCTCTTCGATATAAAAAACGACATTCCGGTCGCCTCCGCGGACCTCGGTGACCACCGGCACGACAACGGCCTCGTAATAACCTTTATCCTGGTACTTGAGCCGGATCTTTTCCGCATTCTCGTTGATGAGCTGCATGTTGAAAGCGGTCCTCGGAAGCAGGTTCATGCCCTCTTTCAATTTTTCGGTCGTCAGCTCGTCATTCCCTTCAAACGTGATCTCCCGGATGAGCGGCTTTTCCTTGACCGAGAAGATGACCTTCAGACCGCTCTCGAACCCTTCGGTCTTCACCTGGACATCCTCAAAATGGCCGAGCTGGTACAGGACCTTGATGTCTTCCTTGATCAGAGCGGGTGAAAAAACGTCGCCTTCCTTTGTTTTTATTTTAGCAAGGATCGTTGCCGACTCAATCCGTTTGTTGCCCTGGACCTCGATCAGCGTGATCTTCGCATCGTCTGCAGCACTGGGGAGCACAAAAAAGAACATGAGCAGAAGTACCCATGCTCCGACGGCCGCAAGATATTTACGCACGATTGCAACACCCTCCATTCACCTCAATAAGAACGAAATACTATAGCATGGAGCCGGGAAGGTGTAAACAAGAATTATACGGCGAGCCACGCCAGAGCCTCGTCTGACAGCATAATTCCACGATCGGTAAGTCTCAGGTGTCCCTCCGTCACCCGGAGAAGTCCCGCGTCCTTGAGTCGTCCCGAATTGGTCTGCAGCAGGCGCACGAGGTCTGGTCCATACTCCCGCTCGAACCGGTCAAGGTCGAGTCCCTTCATGGTCCTGAGCCCCAGGAGAACGGCCTCCCTCGCCGCCGACTCAGCTGCAACGACTTCCTGAGCGTCGACCGCGGTCAGACCGCGGGACAATCTCCGCCCATATTCCGCCGCATCCGCGATATTTGAATATCGCCTTCCCGAGATAAACGACCATGCCCCCGGACCGAGCCCCAGATATTCGCCGCGCTCCCAGTAGTTCATATTATGCCGGCATTCGTATCCGGGCAGGGAAAAATTCGAAATTTCGTAGCGGCCGTGGCCCGCGCTTCCCAGTTTCATGACGGCGCGTTCATACATCGTCACAACGATCTCGTCATCAGGCAATGCGAACCTGCCCGCCTCAGCCTCATGGTGATAGCGCGAGCCTTCGTCAAGGGAGAGGCTGTAGGTTGAAACGTGGTCCGGTTTGAGCGCAATGACCGCTTCCAGGCTTTTCTCCCACTGCGTCATGGTCTGGCCCGGGACCCCGTAGATAAGGTCTATGCCGATATTTTTGAATCCTATTCTTCGTGCAAGCCTGAAGGCATCACCAGCCTGTTCCGCGGTGTGAAGCCTGCCGAGGAGAGAGAGCACTTCATCGGAGAATGACTGTACGCCCAAACTCAGTCTGGTTACCCCGCGATCAAGCAAAAGCGCGAGATTCTCTCTCGTTACCGTGTTGGGGTTTGCTTCGACGGTGAATTCAGCGTCATCGGCAAGGTGAACATTCTCTTGAATGATGTTCATGAGACGCTCTATTTGCTTTGGGGAAAGCGCCGTCGGCGTCCCGCCTCCGATGAAAATGCTGCTGAATATTCTGCGGTTGAAATCATGTTTATAACCTCCCGCCTCGAGCGCGAGGCAAGAGATGAATTCGTCACCGTTGCCGGGCGAGTACTGTGTGGAATAAAAACCACAGTACGGGCATTTTCTGACACAAAAAGGGACATGGACGTAGAGAGATAACATATTGATTTTTCAATACACCTTGATAATCAGATAAAATCCTGCATATTGTTCCGGCGGAATAATGCAACCCGGATGCCAATAAATGTAAGGGGGCTGCTCACCTTGCCAAGCGCCTCATAAACAAATTTCTCAGCGCATGTTCCAACCAAAGAGATTCGGACTTCGGCATGGTGAATGGGGATGGTGATCGGGGCTTCGTCGTGAGCTCAAACCGAACGGATCGGAATTCGGTTGTGGGAATTTCTCAGTTTTTTTGCGCAATTGTGATAATAAGCGCAGACTCGTCGCAGTTCGGGAACTTGACACAGTTGAGGCAGTCGGTCCAGATCTTATGAGGAAGTTCCTTCTTGTCTACATCCGTAAAACCGCGCTTTCTGAAAAATCCGGCCTGGTAGGTAAGCACAAACACGCGCTCCACTTCTAAATGAGAGGCCTCTGCCAGGCATTGCCGAACCAGTTCAGAGCCGATGCCGCGCCTGGCCCTGTCCTGCCGCACGGCGAGCGAGCGTATCTCGGCAAGCCCGTCCCAGCTGACATGAAGGGCGCACGCGCCGATAAGTGACCCGTTCTCCTCGTACACGTGGAAATCGCGCAGGTGTTCATACAGCTCGTTCAGCGTCCGAGGCAGCATCTGTCCTGAGTCGGCGTACTGATTGATGAGCGACTGGATGGCCTTCACATCGTTGAGTTTTGCCTTGCGAATCATACTGGGAAAACTACTATGTTGAAGGGATAAAGTCAACAAAAAAGGTTTTTCGCGCGGACGAGCACGTTTTTCTCGGCGTTCCTGCATGATATAAAGGCAGCATGCAGAGCGGGGTTCCATCGTCATTTGTCAACGAGAGAGTCCATGCGTCACGCAGCCAGGATCCAAAAGGACTCTTGACTTTGACGGGACGATTGGAGTATATTTGAAACAAGGTAAACGGAACTCATTGCAAAGGTGAAGGCGGTTACCATACTATGATGTTCGAAAAATTCACAGAACGTGGAAGAAAAGTTATTGTCTACGCCCGGGAAGAGGCGGAGCGGCTCCAGAACGACTATTTGGGCACGGAACACATTCTTCTCGGAACGCTCCGCGAAGAAGACGGCATACCGGTCGCCGTTCTCCGCAAGATGGGCATCGACGTTGACCAGATCCGCATGGAGGTCGAACGAAACCTTCCCTCGAGCGGGAACACCCTCACCTTCGGCGACATCCCCTTCACGCCGCGCGCAAAAAAAGTCCTTGAATATGCAGTCGAAGAAGCGAGACTTCTCGGCCACAACTATATCGGCAGCGAACACCTGCTCCTCGGGCTCATCCGCGAGGAAGAAGGCATCGGCGGCAAGATCCTCCGCAGTTTCGGAGTGAATTTACTGGGTTCCCGCCAGCTCGTGATCAACTATCTTCGACGCGCAGCCACCCAGGTGAGCGCGAAAAAAAGCGCCACGCCGGCCCTCGATGAGTTCAGCAGGGATCTTACGCAGCTGGCCAAGGCGGGCAAGCTCGATCCGGTCATCGGACGTGATCAGGAGATCGATCGCGTCCTTCAGATCCTCTCTCGCAGGACAAAAAACAACCCCGTTATCATCGGCGAGCCCGGCATCGGCAAGACCGCTATCGTCGAGGGGCTCGCACAGAGGATCATTAACGCCGATGTTCCCGAGAACATCCTGAACCGGCGAGTGGTCTCTCTCGACCTGGGCGCCTTGATCGCGGGCACCAAATACCGCGGCCAGTTCGAGGAACGGCTCAAGATCGTCATGAAAGAGATCATCCAGGCAGACAATATTATCCTGTTTATCGACGAGTTGCACACCCTGGTAGGTGCGGGAGCCGCCGAGGGCTCCATCGATGCTTCAAGTATGCTGAAGCCCGCCCTGGCCCGTGGCGAGGTCCAGTGCATCGGAGCGACCACACTCGACGATTTCAGGAAGCATATCGAGAAGGACGGCGCCCTCAAACGACGCTTCCAGCCGATCTACGTTCAGCCGCCCAGTGTTGATGAAACCATTAATATTATCAAGGGGCTCCGGCCCAAGTACGAATCTCATCACAAGATCAAGATCAC
>JBGPIG010000211.1:0-4749 GCA_041484745.1 Nitrospirota bacterium
ATAAAAGACGGCGCACAGCGCGTGATTGCATTATCCATGTCACCCTTCGCCACCGAGGTCACGACCGGTGCATACAAAAGCGCCTGCGAAGGCCTGGGAAGCGGAGAGACCTGCCCCCTCTTTATTTCAAGCTGGCATGATAATCCCCTGTTTATCGATGCATGGGCAGAGAAGGTACTGACCGGCATGAATAAGTACCCGGAGCATATAAGGGATAAGGTTGCGGTCATCTTCACGAGCCATAGCATCCCCGTCCGATACATAAATGCAGGGGACCCGTACCAGAAACAGGTCGAGGAAGCCATCCATTTGGTAGTCGGGAAAACCGGATTGAAGAACTGGCGTATCGCCTGGCAGAGCAAAGGGACCCGGGCGACCGAGCCCTGGATCGGACCCGAGGTGGAGCCCACGCTTGACACGATCGCTCAGAACGGGTATACAGGCGTGCTTGAAGTCCCGATCGGATTCACCTGCGACCATATGGAAACGCTCTATGATATCGACATCGTGCACCGGGCTCATGCGAAAAAGCTTGGGATCGAGTTCAGACGGGCGGAATCGCTGAATTCGTCGCCACTGTTCATCAAAGCGCTGGCTGATGTGGTGCGGAAGGTCTTTTAAAAAAGACCCGCCGCAAAAACACGAGATCAGGAAGAAGTCTATTTTCCATTTTTTACTGGGAGTCTTCATTAAAGTAGTATAGCGCGAAGGGATGTAATTTATGTCGAAAGTCATCATCATAGGCGGGGGGATCGCCGGCCTGGCCGCGGCAGTCCATCTCAAAGCGGGGGCCAAGGCCTACGGCAAGACCATCGATGTGCTCCTGCTCGAGAAGAACAATCGCATCGGCGGCAAGATCCTGACCGAGAAAATAGATAACTTCCTCGTTGAAGGCGGTCCCGACAGCTTTCTGCCGGAAAAAATCTGGAGCGTCAACCTCGCAAAACACCTCGGCCTCGAGCCGGAATTGCTGCCATCGAACGACCAGTTCAAGGGAACGTTCATCTACTCGCGCAACATGCTCCATTCCCTGCCCGAAGGCGTGATGCTCATGGTGCCGACATCGTTCTGGCCCATGGCCAAATCCAGCCTCATCTCCTGGCCCGGCAAGATCCGGATGGGGATGGAAGTCTTCGTGCCGAAGCGCAAGATCGTGGAGGACGAAAGCCTTGCTTCCTTCGTTACACGCCGCCTCGGGAGAGAATGTCTTGAGAAAATCGCGGAACCGCTCGTGGCCGGCATCCACACTTCGAATCCGGACAACATGAGCGTACTTTCCACATTCCCCCGTTTCGTGCAGATGGAGCAGAAAAGCGGGAGTCTGATTCTGGGCATGATCGCCGCAATGAAGAGCCGCCCTCACGCGACACTGAGCGGCCCGCCGCCCAAACCCGGCGCTCTCAAGATGACCTACTTCATGAGCTTTAAGAATGGCATGCAAACCCTGTCACAGACCTGCGCGGACCTTATCGGGAAGGAATCGATCAGGCTCGGCGCTTCGGTCAAGGCGGTTGAGCGGAAGGGCAAGAGATATGCGGTGACCCTTGAGAACGGCGAGATACTGGAATCGGACCAGGTCATGATGGCCTCGGCTGCTTACGATTCCGCAGAGATGGTCAAGGGGATGAATGCGGGCCTTGCCGCGCAGATGGGCAGGATAGAATGGTCTTCGTCAGCAACGGTCTCGATCGCGTTCAGGAAAACAGATATAAAGGTGCCGCTCAAAGGATTCGGTTTTATCGTCCCCCGCATCGAAGGCAGGAGGATCAACGCAGCCACCTACAGTTCCATTAAGTGGTCCTTCCGCGCGCCGGACGATATGATCATGATCCGCGTTTTTGTCGGAGGAGGCCACCACGAAGAGCTCGTACACGAACTCGATGATGCGGGCATGGTCAGGATGGTGCTCGAAGAGCTGGATACGGTCCTCGGACTCAAGGCAAATGCCTATTTCTCGAAAGTCTATCGCTGGAATAAGGGGATGCCGAAGTATACTGTCGGTCACCTTGACCGGATCGCCCTCATCGATCGGACCCTCGCGACGCATCCGGGTCTGCACCTCATTGGCTGCTCGTACAAGGGCATCGGTATCGGTGACTGCGTGCATGAAGCACAGATCGCGGCGGAGAAAATATTAAAAAGTTAATCAGCGTACAGGGGAATATTCTGTCAATGAAAGCAAAAGCCGGCGGGGCAAAACCCCGGCGGTTTTTTGTGAGTGTGTCGGTTCGGAATGTCAATCCCGCTGATTGTGAGAAGAGAATAATCATATCTCTCATGCTAATGTAGTGTATCTTTTCTTTGTAATTGGCAAAAAAAGGGGTTAGACATTTATACCGGTGTTTCAACCTTCGATTTTAAATACTATGCCGTAGGTGTAGTAACGGATAAAAAATTAGAGAAAGAACTCTCTAAACGTGATGCTGATAAAGATAAGAATAGTGTGTCACAGGGTGCCGAAAAATTTTAGATTACAGGGTGAGTGGGCCACAAAATATCTAACGACGGCGGGTTAATGGAAACGTTTAGAAGTATGGGTTTTAAGAAGCTTAATATGACTAATGGATATGATCAGAACTGGACAATAACCCTTTAAAGTAGATATGGTGCGTCATTATCGCAGGCGGGGGTGTGCGGTTTGCACAGGGGGTGTGCGATTGCACAGGGTGATTTATGCCTAAAATGCGCGAGAAAACAACAATTAATAGCGGTTTAAACGGCGAATATGGATCCAGTGATCAGCCGACGAATATTTGCAAACCATTCGTCATAAAAGTGTAATTTCTCGGTATTTTCGGTAATAATTCCCAAACTGGTTTTGACGCGTTTTTATAAGCATTAGTCTATTTACTTCAAAGGTTTAGCGCGTTTTTGTACCCACGTCTTGGATTCTCAAATTACCTAGGAACTCACAGTAGTAGAACAATTTTTCCTTCCCGGTAAATTATTCCTCTCCACAGACCCCTTTGACTTAGTGAACAGCAAAACAAGAGCCTTATAATTCCTGGATTTTTTTGCAGAAATCCTTTGGCATCATAGTTGCTTTCTCCTTATTGTTTGATACATTCAAATGAGGCGCTCAGGAGGAATGCATGAAAACCGTATTGGGTATGATCTTATTTGCCGCTCTGGCATCGTTCTCTTCAACCGTGTTCCGGAGTATCGGGTTGGCGATGGCATTCAATCCCGATGCACTGATGATCGTCGGCGGCGGTACTATCGTCGCGGTATTTATAGGCTTCCCTTTCCAAAGGATCAAGAACACGTCGGATCATATCATTGAAGCATTCCGGTCCCTGAAAAGCAGGCAAGAGGCGGCCAGGGACCTCGCTGAAATAGCAAGGATCTACAGACGAAACGGGATACGGTCATTAGAAAAGAAGATGAATACCATCCAGGACGATTTTCTGAGACTGGGTGTCAATCTTTTAATAAACCACAAGACCAATGAAGTGATCAGAACCACCATGGAAAAGGAAATGGCGATCAAGATCATGGACTACACCTTCAGTCAGAACGTGCTGAAAACGATTGCACGGCTTACCCCTGCCTTCGGCCTGGCGGGAACGGTCATCAGCCTGATAAAGATGTTCAAAAACATGCAAGCCATAGATACAATTCCGCCTCTCATGGCCGTGGCCCTGATGTCCACCTTTTACGGAGTGATCCTCTCGAATCTGTTCATGCTGCCTCTCAGCGCGAAATTGGAAACACACGCGCTCCAGTCGGAATTGCTCATGCTGAGCACCATTGAAGGCATAGAAGCGGTAAATAACAGGGAACATCCTCTCAGCATAGAGGAAAAGATGAACGGCTATTGCGAAACCGAGGACTTCAGCCCGTCGGCGATCAGTGAAACTCTGGCAACAACGACGAGCGATAGCAGCTTTTAGCGTCCCTTGACAGCCCGTCGAATACTGAATAAGGAATCGGGAAATGGATATGATCAGATCCGCGCGGTTCCATGAAAGACGTCAGCCTCTGTGATCTTCGTATTTTCTGTGGGGAAAAGGGTTGTGCTTCCGTCTTGCCCGGGTTGGGGTCATAAAGGAGAACAGCATGGAAGAGCGCGTACAAATAAAGCAGAAGACCCCGGCGGCTTCCAAGCCCTTTCCCGCCAGGCTGTTCATCGAGAGATCAAGGTCCGCCATCGATGTCGACAGTACTTGGCTTATTACCCTGAGCGATGTGCTGTCACTGCTGCTCATTTTCTTCGTCATGTTTCTCGTTATCGGAAAAACGAACGTGAAACCTGCAACAGCGGAAGCATCCCAAAATCCAAGCACCCGGGCGCCCATCACTGGTTCACAGACAACCATTTCATCCGCCCGTGATACGATCGTACAGGAGATGAACTCGGAAATAAAGAAGCTTGACCTGGGAAATGATGTTTCCGTTCAGACCTTGGATAAAACGATCGTCATCACCTTAAAGGAAAAGGTCACCTTCAGGCCCGGAGAGGCAGAAACGCTGAAGCGCTCGGAAGTCATACTCGACAACATCGCTCACATCATACAACGATATGATTCATTTCTTGTTGACATCGAGGGTCATACGGACAATGTCCCGATAAGAACACGCTTCTATCCCTCGAATTGGGAACTCTCCGTTGCCAGGGCCACGAGCGTACTGAAGTATTTCATCAAGCATCACAACATCGACCCCTCCCGGCTCACGATCAAAGGGAATGCGGATCAGAAGCCCGTGGCCTCGAACGATACTCCGGAGAACAGGGCTCGAAACAGGAGG
>JBGPIG010000212.1:0-4665 GCA_041484745.1 Nitrospirota bacterium
CTCGCGCAGGGCCTCTTTGACATCGTCCTCCTTGAGGACGCCCCTGCCCCGGAGCTTCTTGAAAACAGACTCTAATTTACCACTTAAGGAATCAAACATAGCAAGGCCCAGCTCGGCAAAGAATAGTAAATATATAAGATAAGGTCATTATTGTCAAGGATTTTCTGGCCCAAAACCGGTTCATAAATTGTCCGCCGGGTCATGTTACCGAAAATCCGGGGGAAAGTGCAGCTGATGAACTCGCAACAAAGTGAAATCTCACATATTCCATCATTCCCGCGCAAACGGGAATCCAGTCTTTTCAGCCAGATATTTGACCCCTGGATACCCGCTTTCGCGGGTATGACGAATTTTTAGCGGAAACCATTATGGTTCAGCCCCTGGTTGTTTTTACATACTGCGACTGCCACGACCCCAAAAAGATTTTTGCTTTCTTCCGCCTTTCGGTTATAATGGGGGCCATGCAAATCCGAGAAACACTCAGGAACAACCCCCTCGTGCTCGCGCCCATGGCCGGCGTCACCGACTTTCCCTTCCGCATGATCTGCAAGGAACTCGGGGCCGGGCTTGTGTTCTCCGAGATGGTGAGCGTCGAGGCGTTGATCCGCGAGCACAAGCGCACCCACAGCATGCTTCGTACCGACCCGGCCGAGCGGCCCGTCGTGTTCCAGATCTTCGGGTCAAAACCCGCGTCCATGGCCGAGGCGGCACACATCGTATCACAGGGCGAGGTGGACTTCATCGATATCAACATGGGTTGTCCTGTTCCGAAGATCCTGAAGTCCGGCGCAGGCGCCGCACTCCTGCGAGACCTGGGGCTGGCAAGAGAGATCATGGCCGCTGTGGTGGGAGCGTCAAAAGTTCCGGTAACGGTCAAGATCCGTCTCGGCTGGGATTCAAGAACTATCGTGGCGGTGGACATCGCACAAGCCGCTGAATCCGTCGGCGTCGCCGCAGTGACCGTCCATGGCAGGACAAAAGTGCAGGGCTTCTCGGGCCATGCGGACTGGAGTATGATCAAAACCGTGAAAAAATCCGTTGGCATCCCGGTAATCGGCAATGGTGATGTCCGTTCCGGGCCGGATGCGAAGCGGATGATGGACGAGACGGGGTGTGACGGAGTCATGATCGGAAGGGCCATCCAGGGATATCCCTGGATATTCCGGGAAGCAAAACAGTACCTTGAAACAGGCGTAGTGCCGCCCCATCCTTCTCCCGAGGAACGGCAAGCGACCATGCTCCGCCATTTGTACGATATGGTTGAACTTCTCGGCGATGATATCGGGGTGAGAGAAATGCGCAAGCATCTCTGCTGGTACACCAAAGGTCTGCACGGCGGTGCGGAGCTCAGGACACGGATCAATCATATCTCAGGGGCTAAAGATGTGAAACAGGAAATCAAAGATTATTTCGCAAGCTTAGAATGCACCACACTGGCCGCTCATCAAATATGATCGTATGATCACCGGATTCGTCGAGGCCGGACAGATGGAGAGCGCAGACATGTCCTCGAATACGCCCCGCTCAGAAAATAATCATCCGGACCAGATCATTGCCCTCGCCCGGCGCAACCGCGATCTTCGCGAAAAGGCCTACCGGGATCAAGCGCTCAAGATGTACCCTCATCTCTGTGCGCGGTGCGGACGCGAATTCTCCGGCAAGAAGCTTCGTGAGCTCACGGTCCACCATAAGGACCACAACCACGATAACAACCCCCCTGACGGCGGCAACTGGGAATTGCTGTGTCTCTACTGTCACGACAATGAACACCAGGAATATCTGGATGAAGAGTCGTTTGGCAGGACAGCGCCTGGCAAGGGAAAAGAATCTCCCGCTACATTCAAGCCGTTCGCCGCTCTTGAGGACCTGTTGAAGAATAAGAAGTAAATAACCCGTGTAACTTCATAACTAAACCGCTTTTTCTCAGGTTATGATCACTCCGTTCTACTGTAATCCTACCATGTTATGAGCCTGCTGCACAACGCTTCGTCACCCTGAGTGAAGCGAAGGATATCGTAACTGGCTGGAAATGCGGGATTCTTCACAACGTTCAGGATGACATGCTGGGCTGATTTGGCTTTATTGCAACATGCATTTAGCTGCATCCCTCTGCCGTTTATTAGATCAAACAACCTGTCAAAATGCTTTTCCAGTTTATCCGAGGCAGGATAAACTAAACGCAAAAAAAACCATCCGATTACAGCGGGTTTTCAACGCATTTGATATACTAACCCTATGATTTTCTTTGACAGCGTGTATGCCACGGGGAGCGATCACCTGTCGGTCTGTTGAAAGCGTCGACATTCCAAAACACCCCTATTGGAAGAAAAAAACGTAGGTGACCGGTAGTGAATCAACATGAGGGCCACGAGTATGAATAAAGGTATCCTCAGGATACGAGAGTCGCAACAGGCGTGGACTTGTTTTTTCGTCCTCATTGCCCTATTGACACTCCCTCACCGTGCCTGGGCAACTCCTGATGACCAATCCCGCGGCCTTGACAAAATCATCGCCGCCATTCCGCTGGACGCACCCCCGACGTATTACCGGGACCCGAGCACCGGAGAGCCGGCCGGATTTGCCGTGGATCTTGCGAACGAAGTCTCTCGACGTGCGGGGTATTCTCTTTCCTATGTTTTTTTGAACAACTGGGAGGAGATCGAGGGTTCCATTCAGCGTGGTGATACGGACCTTGTCCCGGGTCTGTCCATCAGCGCTGACAGGAAGTCTCTGTACTCCTTTTCCGAGCCATTCGATATTTTCACGATCTCCTTTTTTGTCCGTGCCGGAAGCGTGGGTCCCGAGCTGAAGCATGGCGCCGTTGTGGGGGTAATCAAAGGAAGCGTTGCGTATGAACTTCTTCGCCCCAGGACGGATATCCGGTTAGCCCAGTATGATCACTTCGAGACCGGGCTCTTCGACCTCCTCGCGGGAAAAATTGACTCCTTCGCTTGTCCCACCCCTGTTCTCTGGCGGCTTGCCATGGACGCCCGTGTCGAAGACCAAATCACCGTTATGGGAAAACCGGTCGCCGAGGTCAAACGCGCCTTCGGCGTGAAAAAAGGCCGTACAGAATTGGCGGCGCGGTTGAACAAGGCATTGGAAGGTTTTGTGGGATCTTCTGAATATCAGAAGATCTATTCGAAGTGGTATGGAAAACCGAAACCCTATTTTACTCTTTCGAAACAAACGATAGGGATCGTGATCGTTCTGTCACTCGTGGTCGTAGCGACAGCCGCCTGGCGGCACCTGTCCGTGATGAGCCTGACCAGCCGGCTTCGCCGCGAGATCGAAGAGCGGAAGAAAACGGAGGGAGCCCTGAAGGATAGCGAGGAATCTTACCGTGTCCTTTTCGACCAGGACCCCCTGCCGGGATGGATTTACGACACGGAGACGTTCGGATTTCTCCTGGTGAACAATGCTGCGCAGAATAACTATGGCTACACCAGGGAAGAATTTTACTCGATGACGATCAAGGACATCAGGCCTGCGGAAGATGTCGACAAATTGCTTAACTTTTCAGCTAAGCTCTCGGATAAGCCTGCTGTTTCCGGCTTCTGGAATCACCGGAAAAAAGATGGGGGCCTCATCCATGTCGAGATCAACTCCCACCCCATGATGTTCAATGGAAAGAAAGCGCGTCGTGTCATTGTTAAGGACATCACCGAGCGCAGGAAGTCCGAGGAAGCGCTGCGGACCAGCGAGGTACGTTTACGCGAGATCACTGACAACATGGTGGATATGGTCGCGCGGTTTGATGAACGGGCGTTCTACCTCTATGTATCCCCGTCCTATGAAAAGGTTCTCGGATACCGTTCGGAAGAACTCATAGGTACATGGGCGCCGGACCTTCTTCATCCGGATGACCGGGATGCGGATATTCAGGCAATTGACTCGATGCTTCGATCAGACTCGGATAAGGTGGAGTTTCGTTTTCGGCACAAAGACGGCAGTTACCGCTGGATCGAGTCCACCGGACGCAACCTCATAAATGCTCAAGGTAACCCGATAGGGTCTGTCATGGGAAGCCGCGACATCACTGAGCGCAAGAAGGCCGAAGAAATGCTCAGGAGGAGCGAGCATCAATTAGCGGAATCCCAGCAGGTCGCCAAGATCGGCAGCTGGAGCTGGGATATCGTGAATAATACACTGGACTGGTCACAGGAAACATTCCGGCGGTTCGATAAGGACCCGAAGACGTTCACGCCGACAGTCGAATACTATGTGGGCCTCATTCATCCGGATGACCGGGCGGTCATTCAGAAGGCCATCCAGGAGTCCATCGAGAACGACGCGCCGTATCGCATCCAGCCGAGGATACGAAATGAGAACGGCAGGGAATGGGTGCTGGAGGGGTTCGGGGTCGTGGAAAGGGACGGGAACGGGAAACCTATAAGGTTTGCCGGGACGGCTCAGGACATCACCGAGCGCAAGAGGGCGGACGAACTGATCCTACGTTCGCTCAAGGAAAAGGAAGTGCTGCTCAAGGAGATCCACCATCGGGTGAAGAACAACATGCAGGTAATCTACAGCCTGTTGAACCTCCAGGCAAAGGGTATCGCAGACAAAACGGTCCGCGCCATGTTCGAGGACGCCCGGAACAGGGTCAACTCCATGGCCCTGATCCACGAGAGGCTTTACCAGTCAAAGGACCTGGCCCATATC